>NZ_LYSO01000182.1:0-7281 GCF_001728935.1 Pseudomonas sp. AP42 | reverse complement strand
CGGGGCGCCGAAGATCAAGATCAAAAGCAGATCAAGAGCGGCTCGCTTCGCATCGTGGAGTGTGTGGCCGGGCGCGGTCGACTGTGGGAGCTGGCTTGCCTGCGAAGGTATCGACTCGGTGTGCCTGAATCACCGAGTTGACTGGATCGCAGGCAAGCCAGCTCCCACAGTGATCGTGCTCTACCTACCCAGCCGTTATGCCTTGCGCACCGCAATCCTGTAAGTTTCGCCAAAAATACCCATCAAGCCGTTAGTCGCCGCACCCCGCGATGCATTAAAGTAAACGCCCCAGGCCCGGTGTTTTGTCACAACACCCAGGCTCATCTTTTCCAGGAACCGTCATCGATGGAACATCGTGAAGCGCTGCTTGCGCTGCGAACCTTTCTTTCTACGCAGATTCTCGGCCAGGAAAAACTCATCGATCGCCTGCTGATTGCCCTGCTCGCTGACGGCCATATGCTGGTCGAGGGCGCACCGGGGCTGGCCAAGACCAAGGCGATCAAGGAGTTGGCCGAAGGGATCGAAGCGCAGTTCCATCGTATCCAGTTCACCCCCGACCTGTTGCCCGCCGATATCACCGGCACCGAGATCTATCGCCCGGAAACCGGCAGCTTTGTGTTCCAGCAAGGGCCGATCTTCCATAACCTGGTGCTCGCGGACGAAATCAACCGTGCCCCGGCCAAGGTGCAGTCGGCCTTGCTCGAGGCCATGGCCGAGCGCCAGGTCAGCGTGGGCCGCAGCACCTACGAACTGTCACCGCTGTTTTTGGTGATGGCCACGCAAAACCCCATCGAGCAGGAAGGCACCTACCCGCTGCCCGAAGCCCAGTTGGACCGGTTCCTGATGCACGTCAAGATCGGCTTCCCGGACGCCGCCGTCGAGCGCCGTATCCTGCAGCAAGCCCGTGGCGAAGCGCTCAACGGCGAAACCAAGCCCGAACGCCGAGTCAGCCAGCAGGCCATCTTCGCCGCGCGCAAGGAAATCCTCGGCCTGTACATGGCCGATGCGGTGGAGGAATACCTGGTGCAACTGGTGATGGCCACGCGCACCCCTTCCAAGTTCGACCCGGAAATGGCCGAGTGGATCGCCTACGGCGCCAGCCCCCGAGGCTCCATCGCCCTGGACCGCTGCGCCCGCGCCCATGCCTGGCTGGCCGGTCGCGATTTCGTCAGCCCCGAAGATATCCAGGCGGTGCTGTTCGACGTGCTGCGCCACCGCATCATCCTGTCGTTCGAGGCCGAAGCCGCCGGTGTTGACCAGGACCGCGTGGTGCAACGCATTCTCGACGTCGTTGCCGTCGCTTGAAGTCGATGAACGCAAGCGATGGAATCCGCGTAACCCTCAGTGAATTGATTGAGATGCGCCACCGCGTGCGTGAGGTGCAGTTGTTCTCCACGCCTGGTCAACGTAGCCCGCTGGTGGGCCTGCACCACTCCAAGCTGCGCGGGCGTGGCGTCGATTTTGACCAGGTGCGCGTGTACCAGGCCGGCGACGACGTGCGCACCATCGACTGGCGCGTGACGGCGCGTACCCAGGAGCCGCACACCAAGCTGTTCCACGAAGAGCGCGAACGGCCGATTTTCATCATGGTGGAGCAAAGTTGCCGGCTGTTTTTCGGCTCGGGGCAAATGTTCAAGTCGGTGCTTGCCGCCCAGGCCGCCAGCCTGATCGGTTGGGCCGCCCTGGGCCATAACGACCGGGTGGGCGGACTGGTGTTCGGCGACAGCGAGCACTACGAGATCAAGCCACGGCGCAGCAAGCAAAGCCTGTTGCAACTGCTTAACCGGCTCGTGCGGGTCAACCAGAGCCTGAACACCGAGCGTCAGCCGGAAGCCGACGCCCTGGGCATGGCCTTGCGCCGTGGCCGCGAGGTGCTGCGCCCGGGCAGCCTAGTGGTGGTGATCTGCGATGAGCGCGCCCTCACCGAAGGCGCCGAGCAACAGTTGAGCCTGTTGGCGCGCCATTGCGACCTGCTGTTATTACCGATCTCCGACCCGCTGGACCACGCCCTCCCCGCCGCCGGGCTGCTGCGTTTCGCGCAAAGAGGCGCGCAATTGGAACTGGACACCCTGAATATCGACCTGCGCCAGGCCTACAAGGCCCAGGCCGAAGCCCGCATCGCCCGCTGGGAACTGCTCGCGCAAAAACTGCGGCTGTTGTTGATGCCCTTGAGCACCCAGAGTGAAATGGTCGAGCAACTGCGCGAATACCTCAACCCGCAACGCCCGGTTAAAAAACCATGAGCAGCCTGGACCAACTGCAACCGCTGATCGCCCCGCCCGCCATTGGCTTCTGGCCACCTGCGCCCGGCTGGTGGCTGTTGCTGCTGGTGATCCCCCTGCTCGGTTGGGGCCTGTGGTGGCTGCGCCGTTTCCTGCCGGCCCGCCGCCCCGTGGCGCGTGCCGAACAACCGCTGGACCCGTTGCGTATCGCCGCCCTGGCCGAGCTGGCTTTGATGCCCAAGCCCTACGACGGCGCGCCGGCTGGCGCCTGGTTGCAGCAACTCAACGGCCTGCTCAAGCGCCTGTGCCGTAACGACTACCCTTATAGCCAGAGCCACACCCTCAACGGGCGCAAATGGCTGGCCTTCCTGGATAACCGCTGCCCCGCCGCCGGCCTGACGCGCTGGATGGTGTTGGTGGAAGGCGCCTATAAGCCCGAATGCAAGCTCGACGACAAAGCCATCGCTGGCCTGACCCAAGCCGTCGACACCTGGATTCGCAAACATGTTTGAGTTCGCCTGGCCGTGGATCTTCGCCCTGTTGCCATTGCCGTGGATCATGCGCCTGGTGCTGCCCGTGGCCGACAGCGGCGAACCGGCGCTCAAAGTCAGCTACCTCAGCGACCTTGAGGGCCTGGCCCGCCGCCGTGCCCGCGTCAACCTGCCAGGCTGGCGCCAGCAAGCCCCATTCGTGGTGCTGTGGTTGCTGCTGTTGACCGCCGCCGCCCGCCCGCAATGGCTGGGCGAACCCTTACCGATTGCTGCCAGCGGCCGGGATCTGCTGGTGGCGGTGGACGTCTCCGGCTCCATGGATTTTCCCGACATGCATTGGCAGGACGAAGACGTGAGCCGCCTGGCCCTGGTCAAACACCTGCTGGGAGATTTTCTGGAGGAGCGTGAAGGTGACCGCGTGGGCCTGATCCTGTTCGGCAGCCAAGCCTACCTGCAAGCGCCCCTGACCTTTGACCGGCGCACCGTGCGCACCTGGCTGGATGAGGCACGCATCGGCATTGCCGGCAAGAACACCGCCATCGGCGACGCCATCGGCCTGACCCTCAAGCGCCTGCGCCAACGCCCGGCGCAAAGCCGCGTGCTGATCCTGGTCACCGACGGTGCCAACAATGCCGGGCAGATCGACCCGTTGACCGCCGCGCGCCTGGCGGCCGAGGAAGGCGTGAAAATCTACCCCATCGGCATCGGCGCCGACCCCGAGCAAACCGGCTCCCTGGGCATCCTTGGCGTCAACCCGAGCCTGGACCTCGACGAACCGGCGCTCAAGGCACTGGCCGAGGCCACCGGCGGCCAGTATTTCCGCGCCCGTGACGGCGAGGAACTGCTGAAGATCAAGGACACCCTCGACACCCTTGAGCCGGTGGAGCAACAACCCACCCAGGCCCGACCGGCCCAGGCGCTGTACGGCGGCCCATTGGCCCTGGCGTTGGTGTTGAGCCTGTTGCTGGTGGTGCAGGAACGCTGGCCGAACAACGCCTTGCAGCGCGCCTTCAATCGACTATCGAGCAGGAGCATCTTTTTGCAGCAACACCCTGAATGGCGCCAGCGTCTGCAGCGCCTGCGTTTGCGGAGGCGTCGATGATCGCCCTGTGGCCGCACTGGTTGCGCCCCTGGTGGCTGTTGTTGCTGCCCCTGCTTGGCTGGTTGCTGTGGCAGCTATGGCATCGGCAAAAGCGCGCCGGGCGTTGGCAGATGATCCTGCCGCCGGCGTTCCATGCCGAGTTGCTCAGTGGTGGCAATGGCCGCGAGAGTAAATCGCCGTGGGTCGTGCTCGGCATCGCCTGGCTGTTGGCCGTGCTGGCGTTGCTGGGCCCCAGTTGGCAACGGGTTGAACAGGCCAGCCAGAAACCTTCCGACCCCTTGGTGGTACTGCTGGAACTGACCCCGCAAATGCTCGCCACCGACAGCCCGCCCAACCGCCTGGAGCAGGCACGGCGCAAGCTATATGACTTGCTGCAAGCGCGCACCGATGCGCAAACAGCCATCATCGTGTACGCCGGCAGCGCCCATACCTTGGTGCCGCTGTCCGATGACCTGGCCACCAGCCGCAACCTGTTGGAAGCCCTGCGCCCCTCGATCATGCCCGAGCCCGGCCATCGAGCCGACCTGGCCGTGGAAAAAGCCCTGGGGTTGCTCAAGCAAGGCGGTCTCGGCCAGGGGCGCCTGCTGCTGATCGGTTCCTCACTGTCCAAACAAGAGCGCCAAGGCATCCGCCTGCAACTGCAAAGTGCCCAGGCTCCGACATTGTCGATCCTCGGCATCGGCAGTCGCGAAGGCACGCCGGTGACTCAGGAGAGCGGCGAATTTCTCAAGGACGACCAGGGCGCGATCTTGGTGCCGCGTCTAGACAGCCCGACCCTCAAGGCGTTCGCCAGCGAAATGGGCGGCCGCTACCGTGCGGCGCGCCTGGATGACAAGGACCTGCGCCAACTCGGCATGCTCGACAGCGCCCAAGCGCTGCGCGACGACGGCCAACGACTGCGCCTGGACACCTGGGCCGACCAGGGTTACTGGCTGCTCTTGCCGTTGTTGCTGCTGGCCGCGTGCGCCGGGCGTCGCGGCTGGCTGTTCTGCCTGCCCTTATTGCTGATGGGCGTGCCGCAACCCAGCTACGCCTTCGGGCTGCAGGACCTGTGGCTGCGCCCCGACCAACAAGGCCAGTACCTGCTCAAGCACAAACGCCCGGCCGAAGCCGCCGAACACTTCCAGGACCCACAGTGGCAAGGCGTGGCGCTGTACGAAGCCGGCAATTACGCCGAGGCCATCAAGCGGTTTGCCCAAGGCAGCGACGCCTATTCCCACTACAACCGTGGCAATGCTCTGGCCAAGGCCGGTGAGCTTGAAGCGGCCATTGATGCGTATGAACAAGCCTTGGAAGCCCAGCCCGATTTGCAACCGGCACTGAAAAACAAAGCCCTGGTTGAAACCCTGATGCAGCAGCAAGCACAGCCCGAGGCAGAGCCGCCGGCAAAAAACGAAGATGACGAAACCTCCCAACCCGGCCAAACTGCGCAACCGGGTGCCAGCGCACAAACGGCCCAGGGTGGCGAGCAGTCGTCCCACGGCCAGGGCGAAGCCGGCACCGGTGAGACTCAGACAGCCGCTACGCCACAGCCAGGCGGCAACGAAGTGCCAGGCAGCGAACTGGGCGACGAGCAAACCACCACGCCGCCACTGCGCCCCGCCGACACACGCCTGGAAGGCGAGCGCCGCCAGGCCTTGGAGCAATGGTTGCAGGAGATCCCGGACAACCCCGGCGAGCTGTTGCGACGCAAATTCTGGTACGAACAGCAACAACATCAGGACACCACTCGATGAGCCGCCGCACCACCCTTTTGCTCCTGCTCGCGCTGTCGGCAGGCCACGCCCAGGCGGCGGACCTGGTCGCCAGCGTAGACCGCAGCCGCCTCAACTCCGGGGAAACGGTGGAGCTGACGGTGCAATCGAGTGATGTGACCCAGTTTGGCAAACCGGACTTGTCGCCCCTGGATGCGCAGTTCGAAGTCAGCGGCACCCGACAGATCAACCAACTCACCACGCTGGACGGCGACAACCACGCCACCACCCGCTGGATCATCACCCTGCTGCCCAAGGTGAACGGCAACGTGGTCATCCCGCCGTTGCAAGTAGGCGCGCTCAAGACTCAGCCGATCACCCTGCAAGTGGTGGAAAGCGCCAGCCAGAACACCAGCGCCGAACTGGCCCCGGTGTTCATCGAAGCCAACCTCGACCAGACCAGCGTATACGTGCAGGCCCAGGCCCTGTTGACCGTGCGCGTGTACCACTCGGTGTCGCTGTATGACGACAGCAGCCTCACGCCCTTGCAGATACCGGATGCGCGTGTCGAACAACTGGGCGAATCACGCACCTATGAAAAGGTCATCAACAGCATCCGCCATGGCGTGATCGAAACCCGCTACGCCCTCTACCCGCAACACAGCGGCTCGGTAGTGATTCCGGCGCAGACCTTCAGCGCCACCCTGGTGGAATCGCGCCCGCCCCAGGAAAACACCCTGCAGGGCACCAAGCCGGGCAAGATGATTCACGTCAGCTCCGCGCCTCTGCCCTTGACGGTCAAACCCAAACCGGACGCCTACCCCGCCGACGCCCCCTGGCTGCCCGCACGCAGCCTGACCTTGAGCGAAAGCTGGAACCCCACGCCGGACCACGTGCAAGTCGGCGATTCCCTGACCCGCAGCCTGACCGTGGAGGCCGAAGGCCTGTCGAGCGCACAATTGCCGGCGCTGCCCGGCACCGAGGTCAACGGCCTGCGCCGCTACCCCGACCAACCGGTGATGGCTAACCGCACCAGCGACCGCGGCCTGACCGGCAGCCGTGAAGACCGCGAAGCCCTGGTGCCGACCCGCGCCGGCGAGCTGGAACTGCCCGCCGTGGAAGTGGTGTGGTGGAACACCCACGAAGATCACCTGGAACGCACCAGCCTGCCGGCGCGCACCGTGCACGTGGCGGTGAACCCCAGCCTGGTGGTAGACACCCCGGCGACACCGACCATCATCACCGCACCCGACGATGACCGCCTGTGGCTGTGGCAACTGAGCACACTGATACTTGCCTGCACCACCCTGCTGGGCTTTGGCCTGTGGTGGCGCGCACGCCGGCAACCGGCGGTACAACGCGCCGCCCAAACCGGCCCCAGCCCACGCACGCTGCTCGACGACCTCAAGCGCGCCACCCAGGCCAACGACCCCCACGCCACCCGCCAGGCCCTCGACGCCTGGGCGCGGCAACAACCCGAAACCCTGGCCGACATGGCCGCACGGTTTGTGCCGTTGTCGGATGCCCTGGATGGTTTGAATGGCGCGTTGTACAGCGAAAGCGGCCAATATTGGTTGGGTGATGACCTGTGGCGTGCGATCAAAGCCATCCCCGTGGCCGAACGCGAGCAAGACCCGGCGACCGACACCACCAGCTTACCGCCGCTCTACCCCAAATAACCCAGCCTCAACCAACACCACAAAACCCTGTGGGAGCGGGCTTGCCCGCGAAGGCCATAGGTATCTACACAACTTTGTAGCCTGTAGCAGCAG
>NZ_LYSO01000181.1:0-7439 GCF_001728935.1 Pseudomonas sp. AP42 | reverse complement strand
TTAAGATCAAGATCAAAAGCAAATCAAGAGCGGCTCGCTTCGCATCGTGGTTAGCGTCTGCTGCCACAGCCCACAAAGTTATGTAGATACCTATGCCTGCATCTGTTTACCACAGCGGCTATATGACTCATCCTTCCTGGCCCGATATGAGGAATCGCGTTATGCCCACTCTGCATCTGCTCTGCGGCAAGATCGCATCGTGAACACCCAAAAATCTACAGGCATTGATGTCGACGGCTATATCCTCACCGTTGCCGATGGGCCTATACAACCCGAGTTCCAGCCCCTGCTGACGGACATCTGCGCTACCTTGTCCCGGCCAGAACTGGGGCTGCACGGGATTTACCTGTATGGCAGCATCGCACGGGGCGAAGGTGAGATCGGCCTTTCTGATCTTGACCTTTCCCTGATACTGGTCGAGCCACCGGATGCGCCCGTGCTTGAACAATTGGAGTTGGCCCGACTCGCGTTGGAGCTACGGCATCCCCAAGTCACCAAGATCGACTTTGATATCGGCCACCGCGCCCAGGTGTTGGCGCCCGAGAACCGAAACCGTTGGGGCTTCTGGCTCAAACATCATTGCCGCTGTCTCTGGGGCGAAGACCTGTCGCTGCACTTCGAACCGTTTCGCCCGTCTCGCGCCATCGCCCTGGCGGTCAACGGCGATTTTGAACAGGCGCTCACGGGGTATCTGGTAGGTATCGAACAGGCCAGCACTGAGCACGTACGCCATCGCTTGCAGCGGGAAGCATCGCGGGCTTTGATCCGCGCCACCCACACCCTGCGAGCGCAAGATGCGCAAACCTGGCCGCAAACCCTGGAAGACTACGTCGGGCTGTTTGTTCAGCATTACCCAACCATGCGCGTGCAAATCGCCTACTTCCTGTTTGAGGCACGCAACCCGAGCGCAGAGGGCGAGGCATTCACGACACGCCTGCGGGCTTTTTTGAGCTGGATGAATTCGGCAGTCATAGAAAGGAATCAAGCTGATGCGTGAACGCAAAGCCGCACGATTACTGGTCATAAACCCTGCACAGCAAGTGTTGCTGTTTCGCTTCGTGCACAAAGAAGGTGCCTTGGCTGGCCAGGATTACTGGGCCACGCCGGGCGGTGGCGTTGAGGCCGGGGAGACCTTTCACAGCGCCGCGATTCGTGAGTTGCGCGAAGAGACTGGGATCACGGTGAGCAGCGTCGGGGAATGTGTAGCAGAGCGCAACGTGACCTTGATGCTACCCTGCGGCGAAACGGTGCTGGCGGTTGAGCGGTACTTCGTTGTGCATGCATCCAGCGACGCGTTATCCAGGGCCGAGTGGACGGAGCAGGAGGCCCAGGTGATGGCGGACCATCGCTGGTGGTCGGCAGAGGCGCTGCGCGCAACGAGCGATACGGTATGGCCGCAGGCGTTATCGCAAATGCTTGAGGATGCCGGGGTGTTTTAACCGCTCAGGCCTGCAAGCGGCCGCCACCGTGAGTTTGCCCTGATGCATGTCTGCTTTGTTAATGACTGGCCAGGATTTCACGCGTCTGGAACACCCTGGCATAGTCCATCGCCAAGTTACTCAGCGACAGCGCATGCACATCTTCAGCGGCCCACAGCCGCCCCGACAAGTCGGTTTGGTCGAAGGTAAAACACGCATCCGCCGCCACGATCACGTCGAACCCCAGGTTGCCTCCCGAGCGTGCGGTGGATTCCACTGAGTTGTTGGTGATGACGCCAACGATCACCAACTGCTGGATCGAGCGCAGGTGCAGCCAGCGCTCCAGGCCCGTGGCGCTGAATGCATCCGGTACATTTTTTTCCACCACATGTTCGTGGGCCAGGGGTTGCAACGCCTCCTGGAACTCGCAGCCAGGTTGGCCTGGCCGGAACACCGAAGCGTCAGAGCGGGAGATATGCCGCACGTGAATGATCGGGCGTTGTGCCTGGCGCCACGCATTGAGCAGGTGCTGTATGTGCAGCTCAGCGTCTGAGTTGTTGCGGCGCCCAAGGGTGGGATCGGCCATGCCTTTTTGCATATCGATGATCAACAGTGCGGCGTTCGTCGCTATCGGTTCCATGACCTGTCCTGGCAGAGGTGAACATTATCTAACTAGTTGGAAGTTAGCACCGATCGGCAGCCCATACGCAAAACCCTGAGACTTCCCGGCGAAACGCTTCATAATGGCGGCCAATTTGTTTAGCTCGTTATTCTGGTGTGCCCGCATGGAAATTAAGGTCAACTTTCTCGACAACCTTCGGCTTGAAGCCAAGTTCGATGACTTCACGGTCATTGCCGACCAGCCCATTCGCTACAAGGGCGATGGGTCGGCACCGGGGCCATTCGACTACTTCCTGGCTTCGTCGGCGTTGTGTGCGGCGTACTTTGTGAAGTTGTACTGCCAGACGCGCAATATTCCCACCGAGAATATTCGCCTGTCGCAGAACAACATCGTCGACCCGGAAAACCGCTACAACCAGATTTTCAAGATCCAGGTCGAGTTGCCCGCGGACATCTCCGACAAGGACCGCCAAGGCATCCTGCGTTCCATCGACCGCTGCACCGTGAAGAAGGTGGTGCAGGCCGGGCCGGAATTCGTGATTGAGGAAGTCGAGAACCTCGACGCCGATGCCCAGGCGCTGTTGATGCCCAATTCCACGTCCGAGGCGGGCACCTACATTGCCGGCAAGGACCTGCCGCTGGAGCAGACCATCGCCAACATGTCGGCGATTCTCGCCGGCCTGGGCATGAAGATCGAGATCGCTTCGTGGCGCAATATCGTGCCCAACGTGTGGTCGCTGCATATCCGCGACGCCCATTCGCCGATGTGCTTTACCAACGGCAAGGGCGCGACAAAAGAAGGCGCGCTGGCGTCGGCGCTGGGCGAGTTCATCGAGCGCCTGAACTGCAACTTTTTCTACAACGACCAGTTCTGGGGCGAGGACCTGGCCAACGCGCCGTTCGTGCATTACCCGGACGAGCGTTGGTTCCAGCCGGGCCCCAACGATGAGCTGCCGAGTGAAATCCTCGATGCCTACTGCCTGAAAGTCTACAACCGCGACGGCGAGCTGCGCGGTTCGCACCTGTTCGACACCAACTCCGGCAACGAAACCCGTGGCATTGTCTCGCTGCCGTTCGTGCGCCAGTCCGATGGCGAGGTGGTGTATTTCCCGTCCAACCTGATCGAAAACCTCTACCTGAGCAACGGCATGAGCGCCGGCAATACCTTGGCCGAAGCCCAGGTGCAGTGCCTGTCGGAGATTTTCGAGCGGGCGGTGAAGCGCGAAATCATCGAAGGCGAATTTGCGCTGCCGGACGTACCGGCCGACGTGCTGGCCAAGTACCCGGGCATCCTGGCGGGCATCGAAGGCCTCGAAGCCCAGGGCTTTCCGGTGCTGGTCAAGGATGCGTCCCTGGGCGGTGAGTTCCCGGTGATGTGCGTGACCTTGATGAACCCGCGCACCGGTGGCGTGTTCGCTTCGTTCGGCGCGCACCCTAGCCTGGAAGTCGCGCTGGAACGCAGCCTCACCGAGCTGCTGCAAGGCCGCAGCTTCGAAGGCTTGAACGACCTGCCGCAGCCGACCTTCGAAGGCCAGGCGGTGACCGAACCGAACAACTTCGTCGAGCACTTTATCGATTCCAGCGGCGTGGTGTCGTGGCGCTTCTTCAGTGCCCAGTCCGATTATGAATTCGTCGAGTGGGACTTCTCTGGCCAGGGCGAAGACTCCAACGCCCAGGAGGCCGCCACGCTGTTCGGCATCCTCGAAGGCATGGGCAAAGAGTCGTACATGGCGGTGTATGAGCACCTGGGCGCTACCGCCTGCCGGATCCTGGTGCCGGATTACTCGGAAATCTACCCGGTGGACGACCTGATCTGGGACAACACCAACAAGGCGCTGTTTTTCCGCGAAGACATCCTCAACCTGCACCGCCTCAACGAGGAAGAGTTGCAGGCGTTGGTCGAACGCCTGATAGAAAGCGAGCTGGACGACTACACCGATATCACCACGCTGATCGGCATCGAGTTCGATGACAACACGGCGTGGGGCCAACTGACCATCCTGGAGCTCAAGCTGCTGATCTTCCTGGCCTTGCAGCAGTATGAAGAGGCCAAGGAGTGCGTGGAGATGTTCCTGCAGTACAACGACAACACGGTTGAGCGCGGCCTGTTTTACCAGGCGATGAACGCGGTGCTGGAGATGGAGTTGGATGACGACTTGGAACTGGCTGACTACGAGGCCAACTTCCGGCGCATGTTCGGTAATGAGCGCATGGACGCGGTGATCGGTTCGGTCAACGGCAGCGTGCGGTTTTACGGGCTGACGCCCACCAGCATGAAGCTGGAAGGCTTGGACCGGCATTTGCGCCTGATTGACAGCTACAAGAAGCTGCATGCGGCGCGGGCCCATATCACCCAAGGCTGAACTTTGTAGGAGCGAGCTTGCTCGCGAAAAACGTCAACGATAACGCGGGATGTCTGGATGCCCGTGTTGTCTTTGCGTTCTTCGCGAGCAAGCTCGCTCCTACAGGTATGTCGGCGTTAGATGTGGGCCAAGGCCTGCGCCAGGTCGGCGCGCAAATCCTCCACATCTTCAACCCCCACCGACAACCGCACCAGCCCATCGCCAATGCCCAATTGCGCGCGCGTCGCCGCCGGGATGCTGGCATGGGTCATGATTGCCGGGTGTTCGATCAGGCTTTCCACGCCCCCCAGGCTCTCGGCCAGGGCGAAGATCTTCACGTTTTCCAGAAAGCGTGTCGCGCCGGCCAGGTCGCTGTTCAAGTCCACTGAAATCATCCCGCCAAACCCGCGCATCTGCTGTTTCGCCAGGTCGTGCTGTGGGTGGGATTCCAAGCCCGGGTAGTGAACCCGCGACACTTGCGGCTGTTGTTCCAGCCAGGTGGCCAGGTCGAGGGCATTGCTGCAATGGCGCTCCATGCGCAGCGCCAGGGTTTTTACCCCGCGCAGGGTCAGGAAGGCATCGAACGGCCCGGCGATGGCGCCGATGGAGTTTTGCAGGAAGCCCAGGCGTTCGGCCAATTCAGCGTTGTCGCCAACCACAGCGATACCACCGATCACATCGGAATGCCCATTGAGGTATTTGGTGGTGGAGTGCACCACGATGTCGAAGCTCAGCTCCAGCGGGCGCTGGATCCAAGGGCTGGCAAAGGTGTTGTCGGCCACGCAGATAATCCCGCGGGCACGGCAGATGCGGGCCACGGCGCGCAGGTCGGTCAGGCTCAGCAGCGGGTTGCTTGGGGTTTCGACCCAGACCATGCGCGTGTCGTCCTGCAATGACGCTTCAAACGCCGACACGTCGCTGAGGTCGACATAGCTGAAGCGGTGCCCGGCACTGCGCTGGCGCACCTTGTCGAATAGCCGGAAGGTGCCGCCGTACAGGTCATTGCCCGAGACAATATGCGCGCCAGCATCCAGCAGTTCCAACACAGTGGAGATCGCCGCCAGCCCTGAGGCAAACGCAAACGCCTGGCTGCCGCCTTCAAGGTCGGCCACGCAGCGTTCCAGGGCAAAACGCGTGGGGTTATGGGAGCGGCCATAGTCAAAGCCCTTGTGCACGCCGGGGCTGTCTTGCAGGTAGGTGGAGTTGGCGTAGATCGGCGGCATCAGCGCGCCCGTGGTCGGGTCGGGTGACTGCCCGGCGTGGATCACACGGGTGGCAAACGCGCTTTTATCGGGCTGGCTCATGCAAGGGATCTCCGTAGGTGGTTAAGCAGGTCGACGCGGGTGATCAGGCCATAAAAGCCTGAAGCGTCGGCAATGATGGCGACCAGGCCACGATCCAGCTCGGCCTGCAGTTCGGCCAGGCTGGCGCTGGGGGCCAGGGTGTGCAGGGTGTTGGTCATGGCGCTGGCAACGGTCATGGAAAAGTCTGCGGCGTCGTGGTGCAGGCCCAGCAGGATGTCGGATTCGTCGATCACGCCCACCAGTGTCTGGCCATCGACCAGCACCGGCAGTTGCGACACGTCCGCCAGGCGCATGCGCTGGAAGGCGGTGAGCAGAGTGTCGTCGGGGCTTACGCTGATCACCCGGCCGTCTTCGAAGCGGCGGGCGATCAGGTCGCGCAGGTCGCCGTAGTGCTTGTATTGCAACAGGCCGGCGTCGTTCATCCACTGGTCGTTGTAGACCTTGGACAGGTAGCGCGTACCGGTGTCGCAGACAAAGGTCACCACGCGCTTGGGCTCGGTTTGCTCGCGGCAGTAGCGCAGGGCAGCGGCGAGCAGGGTGCCGGTGGATGAGCCGCCGAGGATACCTTCGGCTTTGAGCAATTGGCGGGCGTGGTCAAAGCTGTCTGCATCGCTGATGGAGTAGGCGTGGCGCACGCTGGACAGGTCGGCGATCGATGGAATGAAGTCCTCGCCGATGCCTTCCACCGCCCAGGAGCCGGGGGTTTCCAGCGTGCCGCTGCGGCTGTATTCGGCCATCACCGAACCGACCGGGTCGGCCAGCACTATGGCCAGCTCGGGTTGTACGCGCTTGAAGAAACGCGTCAAACCGGTGAGGGTGCCGGCCGAGCCAACGCCCACCACAATCGCGTCCACATCGTGCTGGGTTTGCGCCCAGATCTCCGGCGCGGTACTGGTCTCGTGGGCCAACGGGTTGGCCGGGTTGTTGAACTGGTCGGCGAAGAACGAGCCCGGAATATCCTTGGCCAGGCGCGCTGCCACGTCCTGGTAATACTCCGGATGGCCCTTGCCCACATCGGAACGGGTGATATGCACCTCGGCGCCCATGGCCTTGAGGTGCAGCACCTTTTCCGTGGACATCTTGTCGGGCACCACCAACACCACCCGGTAACCCTTGGCCCGGCCCACCAGCGCCAGGCCCAGACCGGTATTGCCGGCGGTGGCTTCAATGATGGTACCGCCCGGGCGCAAGCGACCGTCGCGTTCAGCGGCGTCGATCATCGCCAGGCCGATGCGGTCCTTGATGGAACCGCCGGGGTTTTGCGATTCCAGTTTGAGAAACAGCGTGCAGGGGCCGGTATCGAAGCGGCTGACTTTGACCAGCGGGGTGTTGCCGATTAGCTCAAGTACGGCAGGGCGTGAAGGCGTGGGCATGTCGTCTCCTGGTTACGGGATGGGCGTAGGGCGAGGGACAGCAAAAAAACAGCATGGCTTGGAACATAGGCCGGTATCGCCGGTGTCGCAACCGGGCGTCCGTTGGATGACTTTTTTTGCCGCATGGGGGGGAGGGCGCGCAATCAAACGGTGGGAGCGGGCTTGCTCGCGAAGGCGGCCTGACAGCCAACGCTTATCTAGCTGACGCCCCGCGATCCAAATGTGGGAGCTGGCTTGCCTGCGAAGGCGGCCTGACAGCCGACCGGGATCTGAGATCAGACTGAGTACATATCCGTTATGTAGGTAACGGCCACTTAGGGTTCCGCCCCAACGGCGGCTCACTTTTGAAAAGCCGGAATGCCGGCCCAGGCGAAAGTAAGC
>NZ_LYSO01000180.1:0-7449 GCF_001728935.1 Pseudomonas sp. AP42 | reverse complement strand
TCCCACAGTTGGATCGTGAGGCGTCAGGTAGATAGGTGTCGGCTGTCAGACCGTCATCGCAGGCAAGCCAGCACCCACAGTTGGATCGTTAGGGTGTCAGGTAGGTAGGTGTCGGCTGTCAGGCCGTCATCGCAGGCAAGCCAGCTCCCACATTTTGTCCCTGCCAGCTTGAGTGAACGCACTTACTTCATGCTGGTGAAGGCCAACTTCACCCCAATAGCAATCAACACCGCGCCCATGGTCCGATCAAACCAATGCCCCATCCGCGCAAACCCCGCACGTACACGCTGCTGGCTGAACAGCATGGCCACCAGGCAAAACCACAACGCCGTGGCCACCGCCAGGTACACCCCATAACCGGCCTGCACCGCCAGCGGTGTGTGCGGGTTGATCACCACGGTAAACAGCGACAGGAAAAACAACGTGGCCTTGGGGTTCAAACCATTGGTCACAAAGCCCGCAGTAAACGCGCCACGCGGAGTGCGCTCACCCGCTTCACGGTGCAACTCGCCCTCGGCCGCAGGCTTGGCCGGCTGGGCACGCAGGGCCTTGAAGCCGATGTACAGCAGGTACGCCGCTGCCGCCCATTTCAACGCATTGAACAGCACAATGGACTGGGACACGATCAAGCCGATACCCAGCAACGAGTAACCCACATGCAGGAAAATCGCCGAACCGACGCCCAGTGCCGTCCATGTGCCGGCGCGGCGGCCATGGGTCACACTCTCACGCACCACCACGGCGAAATCCGGGCCGGGGCTGGCCACCGCCAGCAAGTGAATCAAGGCCACGGTCAAAAACTCGGCGACGTACATGCTCACTCCATTAAGTAACTGATTATTTCATCTGATAGGCTCGGCAGATTACGCCTTCGAACCTCGTCGCAAAAGGTACAGTTGATCATGAACAATCGCCGCGCCGTCTTCCTCGACCACCCTTCCCTGGACTTGGGCGACCTCGACCTCAGCGGTTTGCATGACTGCTTCAGCCAGTTGCAGCTGTTTGAACAGACCACGCCAGAAAATGTGATGGAGCGCTTGCAGGGCGCCCAAGTCGCCATCAGCAATAAAATCCCGCTCACGGCCCACACCCTGGCCGCCTGCCCCGAGCTCAAGCTGATCCTGGTATCGGGCACCGGCACCAACAATATCGACCTTGAAGCGGCCCGCGCCCACGGCATCACCGTGAGCAACTGCCAGGGCTATGGCACGCCGTCGGTGGCCCAGCACACGATCATGCTGTTGCTCAACCTCGCCACGCGCTTGAAGGACTACCAACAGGATGTAGCCGCGGGCAAATGGCAGCAGGCCAAACAGTTTTGCCTGCTGGACCATCCCATCGTCGAACTGGAAGGCAAAACCCTCGGCCTGCTCGGCCACGGTGAACTGGGCAGTGCAGTGGCGCGTCTGGCCGAAGCGTTCGGCATGCGCGTGGTGCTCGGCGCGATCCCTGGGCGCCCTGCCCGCGCCGACCGTGTGCCGCTGGATCAATTGCTGACCCAGGTCGATGCGCTGACCCTGCATTGCCCACTCAACGAGCACACCCGCGACTTTATCGGCGCTCGTGAACTGGCGTTGCTCAAACCCGGTGCGTTTATCGTCAACACCGCACGCGGTGGTTTGATCAATGAACAGGCCCTGGCCGACGCATTGCGCAGTGGTCATCTTGGCGGCGCGGCGACTGATGTGCTGAGCGTCGAGCCGCCAGTCACGGGTAATCCGCTGCTGGCTGGAGACATTCCACGCTTGATCGTCACGCCCCACAACGCCTGGGGCAGTCGCGAAGCACGCCAGCGCATCGTCGGCCAACTCACGGAAAACGCCCAGGGCTTTTTCAGCGGCGCCCCGCTACGCGTCGTCAGTTGATAAACTGCGCCCCTTTTCAAGGAGCAGACTATGGATCCGCGCAGTGAAGTACTGCTTCGCCAGGCCGAACTTTTTCAAGGCAACCTGCTGCTCGTAGGTTTGCCTGCCGACGATTTGCTTGGGCGCCTGCCCAATGCCCACGGCTGGTGCTGGCATGCCGGTGACCAGGCGGCGCTCGATGCGCGCTTCGCCGAACGCAGCCAGTTTGGCGTGACGGTGCCCGAGCGCGCCTTTGATGCGGCGGTGATTTTCCTGCCCAAGTCCAAGGACCTCACCGACTACCTGCTCAACGCCGTGGCTGCGCGCCTGCCGGGCGCCGAGCTGTTTCTGGTGGGCGAGAAAAAGGGCGGTATCGAAAGCGCCGCCAAACAGATGGCTCCGTTCGGCAAACCGCGCAAGCTCGATAGCGCACGGCATTGCCAGTTGTGGCAGGTCACCGTCGCCAACGCACCGCAAGCCGTGGCGCTTGAGAGCCTGGCGCAAGTCTTCGACGTACCGCTGGCCGAAGGCCCGCTGAAAGTGGTGAGCTTGCCAGGTGTGTTCAGCCATGGCCGCCTGGACCGCGGCACCGAGTTGTTGCTGGAGCACTTGGACAAACTGCCCAGCGGCAACCTGCTCGACTTCGGATGCGGCGCCGGCGTATTGGGGGCCGCGGTCAAACGCCGCTACCCGCATAACACGGTGACGATGCTGGATGTGGATGCCTTCGCCGCCGCCAGCAGTCGCCTGACGCTGGCAGCGAACGGCCTGGAAGCCGAGGTGTTGACCGGTGACGGTATCGACGCGGCGCCCATGGGTTTGAACGCGATTTTGAGCAACCCGCCGTTCCATGTCGGCGTGCACACCGATTATTTCGCCACAGAGAACCTGCTGCGAAAAGCGGCGAAACACCTGGCAAAAGGTGGCGAACTCCGCCTGGTTGCCAACAGTTTCCTGAAGTACCAACCACTGATCGAAGAGCATTTGGGCATCTGCGCAATCAAGGCCGAAGGCAATGGTTTTCGCATCTACCGTGCCAAGCGCCCCTGACGTGCGTTTGAAAAAGAACGCTTGCCGAATGGGTTTTGCCTAGGCAGAATCCGCAGCGTCCTAGGGGAGTAGTCTCCCACGAGCGCCATGCTCGTCCGGCATACGTCAACATACTTGGTCAGCAGACCATGGCGTATGCGACCCAGGAGTCCGCACAGACGGACCGGGGTTTGACAAGACCTATGACACGCACACCTTACCCGGGGCGGGAAGGCTGTACGTGTCATAGCCGTGTCGACCCGCCCCTGGAAACTACCTGATGCTGGATTCACTACTCGTTCCTACCGCAATCGTTGCCTTGGCCGAAATCGGCGACAAGACGCAACTGCTCGCACTCATCCTTGCTGCTCGCTTTCGCAAGCCCTGGCCGATCATCGCCGGCATCGTCGCCGCGACCCTGGCCAACCATGCGGCGGCCGGTGCCGTGGGCGCCTGGTTCGGGAGTTTCTTCTCGGATGCGGTGCTGCACTGGATCCTCGCCGCAAGCTTCTGCGCCACAGCGCTGTGGACCCTGGTGCCGGACAAACTCGATGATGACGAAGCCAGTACTACCCGTAAGTTCGGGCCCTTCCTGACCACCCTGATTGCGTTCTTCCTCGCCGAAATCGGCGACAAGACCCAGATCGCCACGGTGATGCTGGCGGCGCAATACCCGGAACTGTGGCTGGTGATTATCGGTACCACCCTAGGCATGTTGATTGCCAACGTACCAGTGGTGCTGGCGGGGAATTTTGCCGCGGATAAACTGCCGCTGACCTTGATTCGTCGCTTGGCGGCTACGGCGTTCTTCGTGCTGGCGATTGTTGCGGTGTACAAGGCCATGCAAAGCAGCGGCTGGATCTAAGCCCTGATGGCTGTAGGAGCGAGCTTGCTCGCGAAAAACTCACCGGCGCCGCGTTTATTCAGGCAACACGCGTTATCGCTGACGTTTCTCGCGAGCAAGCTCGCTCCTACACGGCGTCGATCAGGACTTCTTGGCCTGCTGGTAAAGCGGCATTACCTTCGGAATCGCCGCCTGCAACGACGCGATGCGGCTGTCGGAAGCCGGGTGAGTGCTCATGAATTCCGGCGGTGCGCCTTCCGAAGCCTTGGCCATCTTGTTCCACAGCGTGATCGCCGCGTTCGGGTTGTAGCCAGCGCGGGCGGCCAGTTCCAGGCCGATCAGGTCGGCTTCGTTTTCATTGCTGCGGCTGTTGGGCAAGGTCATGCCGTAGTTGGCCACGGTATCGGCCAGCGCCAGGCTGTCCTGGCCGAGACCGAATATTGCCCCGGCGCCCTGTTTGGCCATCTGGATACCGTAGGCCTTGGACATGGCTTCGCGGCCGTGTTCACGCAAGGCGTGGGCGATTTCATGGCCCATTACCGCAGCCAGTTCGTCATCGGTGAGCTTGAGGTTGTCGATCAAGCCGCTGTACACCAGGATCTTGCCGCCAGGCCCGCAGTTGGCGTTCATCTCATCACTTTTGATCAGGTTTACGTCCCAGTTCCACTGGGCGGCATCCGCACGGAAGGTCGGAGCCTGGGCGATCAGGCGCTTGGCAATGGCTTGCACGCGCTTGGCGTTGGCGCTGGTCTTGTCCAACACCCCTTTGCTGCTGGCTTCACCCAGGGTCTGCTGATAAGACTGGGCATACATCTGGTCGACTTCCTGACTCGACAGCATGCTGAACATGTACTGCTTGCGCTCTACCCCAACGGCGCCGCCGCTGGTGGTATTGACCGACTGACAACCCGCCAGCAGCATCGCTGCAACCAAACCGCTTACCACCAATGACTTCTTCATGAACACGCTCCCTGAAAACATGGCGCGTATCGTAGGCGGTCATTTGTATCTGCGCCAGATACACCAGACGTTTAACCGCTGAATTTCAGATACATCCGAACGCGGAACCACTGGCAAAGCTTATGCCGGGGTCAGGCACTCCGGCCCGTTGAGCTTCGGATCGTTGACCATATTGGCCAGCACCCGCTCGCGCAACACAGCAGGCTCAGCCGCCAGCAGGCCCTGCAACACAGGCAGCGGTGTCGCTGGGTCGAGCCAGGCGGCCTGCCCCGCCGCGTCCAGGATCAATGGCCGGCGCTGACTTTGCGCTGCTTGAGTAATCACCGCCGTGCTGAGCCATACCTGCTCCTGCACCGGATACGCTTCCCACACCGCGGCAAAGAACAGCGTTGAGCCCTCCCCCGGCGTGAGCCAGTACGGGCGCTTGCGCTGGGTGCCGCGCCATTCATAAAAGCCATTGGCGGGCAGCAGGCACCGGCGCTGGCGGAACGCTTCACGAAACATCGGTTGTTCGGCCAGGGTTTCGGCGCGGGCGTGGGCCGGGGTGCGCGACAGGTCGGTGAGCCAGGGCGGCGTCAGCCCCCAGCGGGCACGTGCCAGGGTGAGCTGGCCCTCGCTCAGGCGCTGGATCAGCACCGAATCATTGGGGGAAATGTTCCACTGGGCCTGCTGATCGGCGGGGAAGCCGGGCAAGGCAGCAAAGGCAGGGTTCCAGCGAAACAGGGCATAACGTCCACACATGGGGCAACACGACTCTTGGGGTAAACCGACCGACAGCCTAACAGACCAATACGTCGGGGAAGCTGTCGGGTTCGTCGCCGGGCAACGGTTGTGCGCCGATATAGGCAGTGATCAGCTCGCGGGCGCTGGCGGCCTGGTCATTGTCGACCTCCAGCCCCAGCAAGCCGAATATCGGCAACTCGCCCGTGCCGCCGAGCAAATGGCGCCCCACCAGGTGCGCCTCGATGCCTTCACTGGCAAGCATCTGCTGCAGCAACTCGCCCTCCATGAGGTTTTCCGGTTCGTAGATTCGCTGCATGGGCGTACCTGTTATTCATTTTCGCTGCGGGTTTCAAGCATCCACTCTTCACCATGCACTTGCAGGTCGAACGTGATCGGCCGGCAACACACTTGGCAGTCTTCTATATAGGTCTGGTCCCCGCCAGACAAATCCACCGTTGTCTCGACCGCTTCGCCACAATAAGGACAATCGTACATCGCAGTTTCCAGCATCGCAGTCTCCCAGGTGACTTGTGCGTATAATCGCCGGTCTATTTACAGGGCTATTTCCGGCAGAGCCAGTTTACTCACGCCGCCCCTGCTATTTCCTTTACTTACCCTAGCCGTTTCTAACAAGAGAGCATGATGGGCGAATTCGATACCATCCGACCTTACAACGACAGCGAAGTCCCGGCAGTGCTGGCGCGTCTGTTCAGTGACAAGGCCTTTCTGGACATCCTGACCCACTTCCGCTTCCCGCGCTTTGCCGGCGCCCTGGGCTGGCTGCTCAAACCGATGATCGCGCGCAAACTGCGCCGCGAGTTCGCGGGCGTCACCACCGTGGCCACGCTGCAGGACAAAGTCGAGTACTACGTCGACCACACCATCGACCGGGCGACCGACGGCGTGACCTATACCGGCGTCGAGCAACTGAAATCCGGCACCGCCTACCTGTTTCTGGCCAACCACCGCGACATCGTGATGGACCCGGCCTTCGTCAACTATGCCGTATACCACGCCGGCCTGCCGACGCCACGCATCGCCATCGGTGACAACCTGCTGCAAAAGCCGTTTGTCAGCGACCTGATGCGCCTGAACAAGAGCTTCATCGTGCACCGTTCGATCACCGGGCGAAAGGAGAAGATGGCGGCTTACAACCTGCTGTCGGCCTACATCAACCATTCGATCCGCAACGACTGCCAGTCGATCTGGATCGCCCAGGCTGAAGGCCGGGCCAAGGATGGCGATGATCGTACCGAATCGGCGATCCTCAAGATGTTCCACGTCAGCCGCAAGGACGATCCGTTCGCCGAAGTCATCCAGTCGTTGAACCTGACGCCGGTGTCCATCAGCTACGAGTACGACCCTTGCGATGCCGCCAAGGCCCGCGAGCTGTATATCCGCGCCACCACCGGCACCTACAGCAAGGCACCGGGCGAGGACGATGTGAGCATTGCCCTGGGCATTACCGGCTATAAAGGCCGGGTGCACGTGAACTTTGCGCCGCCGATCACCGAGCGCTTTGAAGACACCAAGCTGCTGGCCGCGGAAATGGACCGGCAGATCCTGGGCGGCTATCGGTTGTTCCCGGTGCACTACCTGGCGTACGCGCAGTGGAGTGATGCCGACCCGCAACTGCAGGTGCCCAAGGCCGCGGACGTGTTCCCGGCCGATGAGCTGGCCAAGGCCAAGGCGGAATGGGAGCGGCGCTTGAACGAGTGCCCGGCGGAGCACCGGCCTTACCTGGTGGTGCAGTATGCGACGCCGGTACGCAACCAATACCGAGTCAAGGCTGGGATACCTCTGTAAACACCCAACCCAAATAGGTGAGCAGGCCAGTGTGGGAGCTGGCTTGCCTGCGATAGCCATAGGTATTTACACAACTTCGATACGACGCGGGACCTGTGGCGAGGGAGCTTGCTCCCGTGACGGCCCCGGCGGCCAGCGCATATCTACCTGACAGACCGCTATCAAACGGTGGGAGCGGGCTTGCTCGCGAAGGCGGCCTGACCGTCGGCACAGCTCTACTGAGTACATATCCATTTCTGCCGT
>NZ_LYSO01000179.1:0-7569 GCF_001728935.1 Pseudomonas sp. AP42 | reverse complement strand
AAAAGTGAGCCGCCGTCAGGGCGGAACCCTAGGTGGCCGTTACCTAAATAACGGATATGTACACGGTCCAACTGTGTTGACTGTTAGGCAGTCTTCGCAGGCAAGCCAGCTCCCACATTTGGATGGTGGTGTGTCAGGTACATCAGTGTCGGCTGCCAGGCCGTCTTCGCAGGCAAGCCAGCTCCCACATTTGGATGGTGGTGTGTCAGGTAGATCAGTGTCGGCTGTCAGGCCGTCTTCGCAGGCAAGCCAGCTCCCACATTTGGATGGTGGTGTGTCAGGTAGATCAGTGTCGGCTGTCAGGCCGCCATCGCAGGCAAGCCAGCCTCCCACAGTTTAGTTTTGCGTTGGGTTCACGATGACAGTGCAGGTAATGCCTGCCGCCAACAACACGCCCTCCGGCACTTCATCAATGTGAATCCGCACCGGCACACGCTGGGCCAACCGCACCCAGTTAAAGGTCGGGTTCACATCGGCGATCAGTTCACGGCTCTCGGGGTTATCACGGTCGTAGATACCGCGGGAGATGCTTTCCACATGGCCCTTCAAGGTCTCGCCGCTCATCAATTGCATATCGGCTGTGTCACCCACCTTCACATGGGGCAGCTTGGTTTCTTCGAAGAAGCCATAGACCCAGAACGAATTCATATCCACCACAGCCATCTTCGCCTCGCCAATACGCGCATAGTCGCCGCGATGCACATTGAGGTTAGTGACATAACCGTCTACCGCCGCCAGCACTTGCGTGCGTTTCAAGTTGAGTTCGGCGGCCTCCAGTTGCGCCAAGGCGTGCTGATAATCGGCCAGGGCCGAGTCGGCGATGTTGCTGGCGTCGTCGCGGTTTTCCTTGGAGATCACCAAAGCGTCCAGGTCGGCGCGGCGGTGCGCGTTGACCTTGCGCATTTCCCAGGTGGCCTTGCGTGAGGCCACCAGCGATTGCGCTTGCTTGACGGCAATGCGGTAGTGCTCGGGGTCGATCTGCATCAGCAGGTCGCCTTTTTTCACCAACTGGTTATCACGTACCGGCACGTCCACCACTTCACCGGTGACGTCAGCCGCCACATTGATAATGTCGGCGCGCACCCGGCCATCGCGGGTCCACGGCGTTTGCATGTAGTGCACCCACAACGTGCGGCCAATCCAGATCGCCAACGCCAGAACCAGCAAGGTGGCGAGCAGGCTGAAGAACTTTTTCATCGGGGCATTCTCAACGGTAGACGCTCAGCGCCAGGGCGCCGAACAGGCAAGCGAACAGGCTCAGGCGCAGCAGCGCCGGGTGCCAGAAAAACCGGTACAGGTCGAACCCGGCCAGGAAGCGGTCAACCGCCCAGGCCAGCCCCGCGGCGATCAGGAACATCAGGGTCATGGTCGGCATATAGATGCCGTGGAATGCAATTTCACGCGGCATTCGGGGCTCCTTTGAGGGCGGCCAGAGGCGATTGCGGGTCCAGCAACGAGGTGCGAATAAAGTGCAGGTAGCTCTTCACCCGGCGCAGGGCCGAGGTGTCGAAGTGCGGGGCGAAGGGTTCGTCGGTGGCCTGCACGCGGCTGATCGCATGGTCGACGGCAATCAACCCGCGCTCCAGGTTGCTGGCGCTGGGTTGCAGGAACAGCCGCACCAGCGAGCGCCCCATCACACGGATCGCCTGGCGCCACGGCTGGGACTCGGCATACGCCGGGTGCACCGGCAAAATCGCCTGCTCCTTGCGCAGCTCGATGATCGCGTGGCCGACCTCCAGCACCACGAACATCCAGCGCAGCAAATCGCGCTGCACCTGCGGCTGGCCGACCGCAAGCCCGTAGGCCTGGTGCAGCAGGTCGCGGGTGCGGCTTTCAAAGCTCGACGCCAGGCCCTTGAGCTTGCCGCTGATGGCATACACCACTTGCTCACGCAGGTCTTGCTCCATACGGCGCCACAACCAGCGGCTGTTGGGCGGCAAAATGATCGCCCCTGCCGCCGCGCACACCAGCATGCCGATGACCATGGCGATGTAGTCGTTGATAAAGAGGTAAGGGTTGTAGACCGTGAGGTTATCCGGCACCGAACCGGTGCTGAAGAAAATCAGCAGGCCCACGCCCACGCCGGCGTATTGGGGGCGTGACGACAGAAAGGCACCGAAGATAATCACCGGTGCGAGCATCACGCACAGCAGCGGGAAACCATCGATCCAGGGGAACACGAAGAACATTTCGACAAAGCCGACCAACGCGCCGATCAAAGTGCCGCAGGCCATCTGGAACGCCATGCGCTTGGGGTTGGGCGTGGCAGCAGACAGGCCCACCGTGGCCGCCGCGATCAAGGTCATGGTGGCGCCGCTGGGCCAGGCCGTGGCCACCCAGTAACTGCCCAGCACAATCAGGATAAACGAGGCGCGCACACCGGCCGCGGCACAGGCCAACCAGTTGGTCTTTGGCGTGTAGGCTTCGTGCCAATCCTCCCGCGCATGGCGATGCTCGGCCAGGGACGCGTGGGTTTGCGCGTAGTTGTGCAGGTCGTCGACGAAGCGGTACAGCAGCTCGTAGGCGGTGTGGAAATCCAACTGCTCGGCGTCCGTCGGGTTGTCCTCCTGGAAGCTCGCCCGCAGGCTGCGCACCTTGGCGGGCAGGCCGTCCTTGTAGGCGCTCAACTGGTTGACCAGGCGCGCGGCATCGGGGCTGGTGAGGGCGCGGCCGGAGAAGCTGTCGAGCACTTCGGCCAGGTCTTGCAGGCCGGGCTTGATCGCTGCCACCACATGGTCGGCCTCATCGGCGCGCAAGCGTTCAAGCAACTGGTGCAGGGCGTTGAAGCGTGTGGTGATGCTCATGAATTCGCTGTTGAGGCGACTGAGCCGCCCGTTGCGCCGACGCATGTGCGGGTCTTCGAACACGGTGACACTGCGCAAGCCTTCCAGGCCCACGGCTTCGGCAATAAAGCGCACGTTGCTGGCCTCGAAGCCTTCGCGCTGGCTGCGCCCGCGCAGGCCGTCGGTCACGAACAGCGCGAACACGCCAAAGCGCTGATACAGCGCGTTGCGCATGGCGGCGCTGGAGGTCTGCGGCAGGATGGCGGCGCTGACCAGTGTCGAGCACAGTATCCCCAGGGAAATTTCCAACACCCGCCACACCGCCGCCATAAAGGCGCCGTCCGGGTGGGCCAGGGCCGGCAGGCCGACCATCGCCGCGGTGTAGCCGGCGAGCACGAACCCATAGGCGCGAAAGTTGCGGTTGCGCGTGGCGCCAGCAGTGCAAATGCCCACCCAGATCGCCAGCGCACCGAGGAACAATTCGGTGTTCTGCGCAAACAGGGCGATCAACAGCACCATCACCGCCGAGCCTGCCAAGGTCCCGAGGAAACGGTAGAAACTCTTGGCGAACACCTGGCCGCTCTGGGGCTGCATCACGATAAATACGGTGATCATCGCCGTGCGCGGTTGCGGCAGTTCCAGACGCATGGCCAGCCACAGCGTCAGGAACGCGGCGACCAGTACTTTGAAGATATACACCCAGGTCACGCCATCGCTGCGTGCCCAGTCGAAGAAACCACGGCGCCACTCAAGGGAATGCAGCCAGCGCAGCGGTGCAGGCAAGGGAGTCATCGAATCCTACTCAGTGATCAAACACGGCGAGCGCCGCCGGGGTCTTGCTTGGGCGTGTCTTGGCAGCCGTGGGCACATCGTCGCCAGCGCCGAGGCCGCCGCCCAGGGCGGTCACCAGTTCGGCATGGGCACTCAGGCGTGCGGCCTGCACCTGTTGTTCGATCTGCTGCTGACGAAACAACAAGGTTTGGGCGTTGAGCACGTTGAGGTAGTCCGTGAGGCCACGTTGATAGGCGATCATGGCGATGTCGTAGGTTTTCTGCGCCGAGGCCACCGACTGCGCGGCGAAGGCCGATTGCTTGTCCATGGACTCACGGCGGATCAACTGGTCGCTGATGCCCTTGAGCGCATTGACCAGGGTCTGGTTGTACTGGGCCACCGCGATGTCATAGCCGGCACTGGCTTCGCCCAATTGCGCACGCAGGCGGCCGCCGTCGAAGATCGGCAAGGTGATCGCCGGGCCGACGTTGTAGTTGAATTTCTTGCCGGCCAGGAATTCCAGCATGCCGCCGCCGGTGGCCATGTAACCGAGGCTGCCGACCAGGTCGACGTTGGGGTAGAAGCCTGCATGAGCCACATCGATACCCCGCGCCTGGGCCGCTACCTGCCAGCGACTGGCAACCACGTCCGGGCGTTGGCCGAGCAACTGCGCGGGCAGGCTGGAGGGTAATTTCAACGGCGCGGCAAGGGCCAGGGTCGGACGCTGCAATTGCGCGCCCTCCCCCGGGCCTTTGCCGGCCAACGCCGCCAGTTGGTTACGGCTCAGGGCGATTTCCTCGTCCAGGGCATCCAGTTGGCGATGGGTTTCCGGCAGCGGAGTTTCGGCCTGGCTGACGTCAAAGTGAGTGCCGATCCCGGCGCTCAGGCGTTTGTTGGCCAGATCCAGTATTTGCTGTTGCTGGGCCAGGGTGGCGGCCGCGATGTCGCGGTTGGCGTACTGCAACGACAGCTGAATGTATGCGCGCACCACATTGTTTTGCAGTTCGAGCTGGGCCAGGCGCGCTTCGGCGGCGCTCATGTGCGCCAGGTCGACGGCGCGTTCGGTGCTGTTGCTTTCCCGGCCCCACAGGTCGAGGGCGTAGCTCAGGCCCAGAGACGCATTGTTGTCCCACGTGTTGGCGCCGCTCAGTTCGCCGGGGCCGTAGAACTGATCCTTGGGCCAGTTGTGGCGCTTGAGGGTAGTGTCGCTGTTGATCTGCAGCGACTCGGCCGACTCTGCCACCCCGGCCAGCGCCCGGGCTTGGCGCACGCGGGCGGCGGCCACGGCCAGGCTGGGGCTGTTATGGGTGGCGAGTTCAACCCAACGGTTGAGCTGCGGGTCGCCGTAGGCCTGCCACCATTGGGCGGTGGGCCAGTGGGCGTCGCGGGCGGCGCTCTGGATCGCGGCGTCGGTGGCCAGGGTGTTGGCGTTGATCGCCTGGCCTTGGGGGGCGATTCCTCCGGTTCCGATGCAACCGCTGATGACTGACGTTAAAGCCCAAACACTGAGAGTCTTCAGCTCTCTGCTGATGCGACGCGGCACGGCAAGCGAATTCCTGAGAGGGTGTTGCGCAAGAGGTGGCGCAATTCTAGGCGGCGGCAGGGAGGACGATAAGCTGGCATTCCTGTGAATCTTTGTTACCGTTCAGGCGATAATCCGTTGGTAGGGATCACTCAAAGCGTAACTTTCTGTCACAATTTGCTATCTCCCTTGAGAACACTCCATGGACACTTTGCAAAACATGCGCGCCTTCAGTTGTGTGGCCGAAGCCGGCAGCTTCACCGCCGCCGCCGTGCAACTGGACACCACCACGGCCAACGTCTCGCGCGCGGTCTCCAACCTTGAGGCCCACCTGCAAACCCGCTTGCTCAACCGCACCACCCGGCGCATCGCGCTGACCGAAGCCGGCAAACGCTATTTGCTGCGCTGCGAGCAGATCCTCGCCTACGTCGAGGAAGCCGAGGCCGAAGCCAGCGACGCTCACGCGCGCCCCGCCGGGCAGTTGAAAGTGCACACCATGACCGGCATCGGCCAGCATTTCGTCATTGACGCGATTGCCCGCTACCGCCGCACCCATCCCGACGTGACCTTCGACCTGACCCTGGCCAACCGCGTGCCGGACCTGCTCGACGAGGGCTACGACGTGTCCATCGTGCTGGCCAGCGAACTGCCGGACTCAGGTTTTGTGTCCCAGCGCCTGGGCATCACCTACAGCATCGCCTGCGCCTCGCCGGACTACGTCAAGGCCAAGGGCTGCGCACAACGGCCCCAGGATTTGCTCAACCATGCGTGCCTGCGCCTGGTCAGCCCGGTGGTCCAGCTGGACAAATGGACCTTCAACGGCCCTGAAGGCCAGGAAAGCGTGGCGATCAACAGCTCGCCGTTTCTGGTGAATTCGGCCGACGCGATGAAAACCGCGATCACCAGCGGCATGGGCGTCGGCCTGCTGCCGGTGTACGCCGCCATCGAAGGGCTGCGCAACGGCACGCTGGTACGGGTGATGCCGACCTACCGCTCCCAGGAGCTGAACCTGTACGCCATCTACCCCTCGCGCCAATACTTGGATGCGAAGATCAAGACCTGGGTGGAATACCTGCGCGGTTCGTTGCCGGAAATTCTGGCTGCGCACCAGGCGGAGTTGGTGGCGTATGAGTTGAGCGGTGCTGTGGGTGGCGTGCGGATGGCGACCTGATTTTGGAATGCTGCTTCCCAACCCCTATAAATTCATTGTGGGAGCTGGCTTGCCTGCGATGACGGTGGATCAGCCAACACAATAGTGGCTGACACACCGCCATCGCAGGCAAGCCAGCTCCCACATGTTGAGTGGAGTTCTGCAATGAAAAAGACTGTCCTGGCCTTCAGCCGTATCACCCCACCCATGATCGAACGCCTGCAACAGGATTTCGAGGTGATCGCGCCCAACCCCAAGCTGGGTGACATCAACGCACAGTTCAACGAAGCCCTGCCCCATGTCCACGGTTTGATCGGCGTGGGCCGCAAGTTGGGCCGCGAGCAACTGGAAAGCGCGAGCAAGCTGGAGGTGGTGTCCAGCGTATCGGTGGGCTACGACAACTACGATGTGCCGTACTTCAACGAGCGCGGGATCATGCTCACCAACACCCCCGATGTGCTCACCGAAAGCACTGCCGACCTGGCCTTTGCGTTGCTGATGAGCAGCGCACGCCGCGTGGCCGAATTGGATGCCTGGACCAAGGCCGGCCAATGGAAAGCCAGCGTGGGCGCGCCGCTGTTTGGTTGCGACGTGCACGGCAAGACCCTGGGCATTGTCGGCATGGGCAATATCGGCGCGGCCGTGGCCCGGCGTGGGCGCCTGGGCTTCAATATGCCGATCCTTTACAGCGGCAACAGCCGCAAGACCGCGCTGGAGCAAGAACTGGGCGCGCAGTTTCGCAGCCTGGATCAGCTGCTGGCCGAGGCGGATTTCGTCTGCCTGGTGGTGCCGTTGAGCGACAAGACCCGTCACCTGATCAGCACGCGGGAGCTGGCGTTGATGAAGCCCAGCGCGATCCTGATCAATATCTCCCGTGGGCCGGTGGTGGATGAACCGGCGCTGATCGAAGCCCTGCAAACCCAACGCATTCGTGGTGCTGGGCTGGATGTGTATGAAAAGGAACCGCTGGCTGAATCGCCGCTGTTCCAGCTGAGCAATGCTGTGACCCTGCCGCATATTGGTTCGGCCACCGATGAAACCCGCGAAGCCATGGCCAACCGCGCGTTGGACAACCTGCGCAGCGCGCTGATGGGTCAACGCCCCCAGGACCTGGTGAACCCGCAGGTCTGGAAGGGCTGATACCGGACTTGAGGTGGGAGCTGGCTTGCCTGCGATGACGGCCTGCCAGCCGACACTTCTCTGCCTGACTCCCCACAATCCCACTGTGGGGCTTGCTCGCGAAGGCGGCCTGACAGTCAACACAGTTGGATTGTGTGTATATCCATTGCTGCGGTAACGGCCACTTTGGGTTCCGCCCTGACGGCGGCTCACTTTTGAAAAGC
>NZ_LYSO01000178.1:0-7851 GCF_001728935.1 Pseudomonas sp. AP42 | reverse complement strand
GCTTTTCAAAAGTGAGCCGCTGTCAGAGCGGAACCCTAGGTGGCCGTTACCTAAATAACGGATATGTACCCGGTCCAACTGTGTTGACTGCCAGGCCGCCTTCGCGAGCAAGCCCGCTCCCACAGTTGGATTGTGGGGTGTCAGATAGATAGGCGTCAGCCGGAAGGCCGTCATCGCAGGCAAGCCAGCTCCCACAGGGTTATTGATTGCATTCATGATCAGGTACACCCGAATAAGCTATGGTGCTCACACATAGTTATCTGTGAGCCACCATGCCCTTCCTCGCCCGCACCCACCCTCGCCTCTCATCTGCCGCCGTACTGGGCCTGGCCGTCGGCCTCCTGGTGCCGGCCGACACCCTCGCCAGCAAAATCCTCATCGGTTGGAACGCCGGGGTCTGGACCTACCTTGTTCTAATGCTGTGGCTGACCATTCGCGCCAAGGCCGAGGACGTCAAGCGCATTGCCGAAGTCGAAGATGAAAACGCCGGCCTGGTACTGTTCATGGTGTGCATCGCCGCCATCGCCAGCCTGGCCACCATCACCTTCGAACTGGTGGGCAGCAAGGACCTGGCCCCTTCCGAACGCTTGCTGCACTACGGTTTTACCGGGCTGACGGTGATCGGCTCCTGGCTGCTGATCGGGGTGATTTTCAGCGTGCATTACGCCCGGCTCTATTACACCTGGCCAGGCAAGGAGCCCGCCCTGCGCTTTGCCGAGGGCTTACTCACCCCGAACTACTGGGATTTCCTGTATTTCTCCTTCACCATCGGCGTAGCAGTACAAACCTCGGATGTGGGCGTCGCCACCCGTGGCCTGCGCAAGGTGGTGCTGGGGCAGTCGTTGATCGGTTTCTTATTCAACACCGCCATTCTCGGCTTTTCGATCAACATCGCCGCCGGGTTGTTTGGCTAGACTGCACAAACCTTCTAGACGCCCCTCCCGGCGTCGGCCGCTAATAGCCCTTCACTTTCCGCCTCGGTGTTGTATGCCTGCGCACAATTGGATCGACCTGTCCCAGGACGCCGACACCGGCATCGAGACCCTGCGCGCGCATTTTGAAGGCCATGCGTATGACCCCCATTGGCACGACAGCTACCTGGTGGGCGTGACCGAACAAGGCGTGCAGCAATTCAACTGCCGGCGCATGCGCCATGACAGCGTGCCGGGGCAGGTGTTCCTGCTCGAGCCAGGGGAGCTCCACGACGGCAATGCCCCGACGGTCGACGGTTTCACTTACCGTATGCTCTACCTCGACCCTCAGTGGCTGGAGCGGGAAATCTGCAGTGTCTTCGAAGAAGCACCCGCCCATCATCAACTGAGTTTCGCCAGCACCCTGGCCAGCGATCCGCGCCTGGCCCTGGCCACCAGCCATGCGTTTCAGAGCTTGCATCACGGCGAGCTGCGGATCGTGCGGCAAAGCGCGCTGGATCACTTGTTGGAACGCCTCACCGGCCAGCTTTACTGGCGCATGCGCTACCGCGATGACCCGCGCTTGCCACAGGTGGCGCACAAGGCCCGGGAATACCTGCATGCCCATCTGCATCAGGACGTCGGCATGGATGAACTCGCGCAGGCTTGCGGCGTCGATCGCTTTCGCCTGAGCCGCGCCTTCAAGAGCGCCTTCGGCCTGCCACCCCACGCTTATCTGGTGCAACTGCGCCTGGCACGGGCCCGGTATTTATTGGCCAAGGGCGACCAACCGGCAGACGTGGCGATGGCCCTAGGTTTCGCTGACCAAAGTCATTTGGGCCGCTGGTTCATGCGTGCTTATGGGCTGACACCGGCCGCGTACCGCAAGTGCTGCACAAATCTTCAAGACCGGTAACGCGCGGGCTTGTGAAGATGGACGCTCTAAATGAGTCCGCCGGAGTCACCCGTCATGCTGTCCACATTCATACCTTTCATGCTGTTCGCCTTTGTCGCCTCCATCACCCCCGGCCCGACCAATATCCTGGTACTGAGCAACAGTGCACGGTACGGCTTGAGGGCGGCGGTCCCGATTATCTTCGGCGCCTGCGCGGGGGCGGCCGGGATCGTACTGCTGGTGGGTTGCGGTGTCGGCCAGTCGCTGGTGCATCTACCTAAGGTGCAAACCGCCATGCAATGGGCGGGCGTGGCCTGGTTGAGTTACCTGGCCTGGCAGATTTTCATTGCGCCGCCTCAGGCCGTTGAAGTGGACTCGACACAAAAACCCCTGGGGTTGATCGGCGCGGCCAGCCTGCAGTTGGTCAACCCCAAGACCTGGATGATGACCCTGGCGGTGGTCAGTGTGTTTGCCGGTGACGGGCCACAGCGGCAAAGCCAGGTGCTGTACTTATCGCTGGGATTTTTTCTGATCGCCATTCCCTGCCTGGCAACCTGGGCGCTGCTGGGGGTTGGATCTGCGCGGGTATTTCGTTCGCCCAAGGCAATGCAGCGCTTGAACCGGGGCATGGCGCTGTTGCTGCTGGCGGCGACTTGGCTGGGTGTGATGGTGTGAGTACGACCGGTCATCTACCTTTGTCCTACAAATTCTTGACGGCTTTCTTACTTTAGTGGTTTCCTGAAACCGGTTTCAGTGATTCCAATAAAAAGAAGGTCGATGACCATGAACACTTTTTCTGCCGCCCAGCGCAGCCGCGTGACCATGCTCGACGTCGCCGAGCGCGCGGGCGTATCCAAGGCCAGCGTGTCGCGCTTTATCGGCGATGACCGCGCCCTGCTCTCCGATGCCATCGCCCTGCGCATCGAACAGGCCATCGACGAACTCGGTTATCGCCCCAACCAGATGGCCCGTGGCCTCAAGCGTGGGCGCACGCGCCTGATCGGCATGTTGGTGGCGGATATCCGCAACCCCTACTCCATTGCGGTGATGCACGGCGTCGAAACCGCGTGTCGCCAGCACGGCTACAGCCTGGTGGTGTGCAACACCGACCGCGATGATGAGCAGGAGCGCCAACACCTGGCGGCGCTGCGCTCGTACAACATCGAAGGCTTGATCGTGAACACCCTGGGCCATCACCTCGACCAACTGCTGGAACTGCAACGGGAAATGCCCCTGGTGCTGGTGGACCGCAAGGTCGAGCCCTTGCACAGCGACCTGGTGGGCCTGGATAACCCGGCGGCAGTGCGTATGGCGATGGACCATCTGGAGAAGCAGGGTTACCGCGAGGTGCTGCTGGTGAGCGAGACCACCGACGGCACCAGTTCACGCTTGGAACGCCTGGCGAGTTTCAACATCGAGATTGCCCAGCGCCCGGCGTTGACAGGTGCCGTGGTTGAACTGGATGGCGAATTGGAAAACCGTCTGCAAGCCTTTCTCGCCAAACCCGGCCCCAAGGCACTGTTTTGCGCCAATGGCGTGGCGGCGCTGGCCTGCACCCGTGCGCTCAAGGCGCTGGGCTGCGACCTGTTCGCAGACGTGGGCTTGATCGCCCTGGATGACCTGGACTGGTACCCGCTGGTAGGTAGCGGCATCACCGCCCTCGCCCAACCGACGCAAGCGATTGGCGCCAGCGCCTTCGACTGCTTGCTCAAGCGCCTGCGCGGCGATACCGCCCCCACCCGCACCCTGGATTTTTTACCCGAGCTGATTATCCGCGGCTCGACTCAATCCCCTGTGGGAGCGGGCTTGCTCGCGAATGCGGTGTGTCAGCCGCTTCCAAGCTGACTGACACACCGCATTCGCGAGCAAGCCCGCTCCCACATTTTGTTCTGCGCATGAAAATGAAACCGGTTTCAGAGGTAAACAACAATGCATAAATACCCCGTCTCCATCAGCCTTTCCAGCTACGGCGCCGACCTGGTTCGCCAGCAGGGCCAATTGAGTTTTGTCGCGCTGCTGAGCGCCGCCGGTGCCCAGCGCATTGAATGGCGTGAAGAACTGCTCACCACCGAGCAACCGGCCGAGCTGGCCCTGGCCGCTGCAGAACAAGGCCTGGAATCAGTCTTTTCCTCGCCCTTGGAACTCTGGGTCGCCGGCCGTGCCCAGCCCAATGCCGAGCTGGCCGCTACCCTGGATCGCGCCCAGGCCTTTGGTTCGGGCTGGTTGAAAGTGTCCCTCGGTTACTTCACCGACACCAACGATCTGGAAAGCCTGCACGCCCTGCTCAACCGCCACCCGGTCAAGTTGCTGGTGGAAAACGACCAGACCCTGCACGGCGGGCGCATTGAACCGATGCAACGGTTCTTCACCGAAGTCGAACGCCTGGGCCTGCCAGTGAAAATGACCTTCGATATCGGCAACTGGCAGTGGCAAGACCAATCCGCGCTCACCGCTGCGCGGTTGCTGGGCCGGCATGTGGATTACCTGCACTGCAAGGCCGTGGCCCGTCGCGCCGACGGCAAGCTGGTGGCCTTGCCGCCGGGCGCCACCGACCTGCGTCTGTGGGAACAACTGCTTAAACACATGACTCAAGGTATTACCCGGGCGGTGGAATTTCCGTTGCAGGGCGATGACCTGATCGAGGTCACCGCGCAACAGGTCACCACCCTCGCCCGCCTTGGCCAACCCCATGTGGAGAACGCCCATGTCTGAGATCGATATCCTCTCGTTTGGCGAAACCATGGCGATGTTTGTCGCCGAACAGACCGGCGACCTGGCCCAGGTCGGGCAGTTTCACAAACGCATTGCCGGCGCCGACAGCAACGTCGCCATCGGGCTGTCGCGCCTGGGGTTCAACGTGGCCTGGCTGAGCCGCGTGGGTAACGACTCCCTCGGGCGTTTTGTGGTCGACACCCTGAGCAAAGAGGGGCTCGATTGCCGCCATGTGGCCGTCGACCCGCTGCACCCTACCGGCTTTCAACTCAAGTCCCGTGAAGAGGCCGGCGCAGACCCTCAAGTGGAGTACTTTCGCAAAGGCTCGGCCGCCAGCCACTTGTGCATCGACGCCATCCACCCGACGTTGCTGCAAGCCCGTCATTTGCACGCCACCGGCATTCCGCCAGCGTTATCCGACGCCACCCGCGCACTGTCGTTCGAGCTGATGACGCAAATGCGCAAGGCCGGGCGCAGCGTGTCGTTCGACCCGAACCTGCGCCCGTCCCTGTGGGCCAGCCAGGCGCAGATGATCCGCGAAATCAACGCGTTGGCCGCTCTGGCCGACTGGGTGTTGCCGGGCCTGGGCGAAGGTCGCCTGCTCACCGGGTTCGACGACCCGCAAGACATCGCCGCGTTCTATCTCGACCAGGGCGCCGAAGCCGTGGCAATCAAGCTCGGCGCCGAGGGCGCCTATTACCGCACCCATATGGACCAGGGTTTTGTCGCCGCCGTACCGGTGGCCAAGGTGGTGGATACGGTCGGTGCCGGCGATGGCTTTGCCGTGGGCATGATCAGCGCCCTGCTGGAAAACTCAAGCTTCCCCGAGGCCGTGCAGCGCGGCAACTGGATCGGCAGCCGCGCCGTGCAGAGCCGTGGCGATATGGAGGGTTTGCCGACCCGCGCTGAATTAACCACCCGATCCGTTGCGTGACCCATTACCTGTTGCCACAACTACAACAAGCTCAGGAGCAACCCCATGGAAACCGTGAAACTCGCCACCCGTCGCTGGTGGTACATCATGCCTATCGTGTTTATCACCTACAGCCTGGCCTACCTGGACCGCGCCAACTACGGCTTCGCCGCCGCGTCCGGCATGGCCGAAGACCTGATGATCACGCCGGGCATGTCTTCGCTGCTCGGTGCGCTGTTTTTCCTTGGCTACTTTTTCTTCCAGGTGCCAGGGGCGATCTACGCGCAAAAGCGCAGCGTCAAGAAACTGATCTTCGTCAGCCTGATCCTCTGGGGCGGCTTGGCCACGCTGACTGGCGTGGTGTCCAACGCCTACATGCTGATCGTCATCCGCTTCATGCTCGGGGTGGTCGAGGCCGCCGTGATGCCGGCCATGCTGGTATACCTGTGTCACTGGTTCACCCGTGCCGAACGCTCGCGGGCCAACACCTTCCTGATCCTCGGCAACCCGGTGACCATGCTGTGGATGTCGGTGGTGTCGGGCTATCTGGTGCAGCATTTCAGCTGGCGCTGGATGTTCATCATCGAGGGCCTGCCGGCAGTGTTGTGGGCGTTTATCTGGTGGAAGCTGGCCGATGAGCGTCCCAAGGATGCCCAGTGGCTGAGCGACGCCGAAAAGCACAGCCTGGAAACCGCCCTGGCCGCCGAACAGGTGGGGATCAAGGCCGTGAAAAACTACGCCGAGGCGTTCCGTTCGCCCAAGGTGATCATTCTGGCGCTGCAGTTCTTTTGCTGGAGCATTGGCGTGTACGGCTTCGTGCTGTGGCTGCCATCGATCCTCAAGGCCGGTTTGCAGATGGACATGGTCGAAGCCGGCTGGCTCTCGGCGCTGCCTTACCTGGCGGCGGTGATCGGCATGCTCGTGGTGTCCTGGGGTTCGGACAAGCTGCAAAAACGTAAGCGTTTTGTCTGGCCGCCGCTGTTGATTGCGTCGATTGCCTTCTACGCGTCCTACGTGCTGGGCGCCGAACACTTCTGGTGGTCCTACACCTTGCTGGTGATCGCCGGGGCGTGCATGTATGCACCCTACGGCCCGTTTTTCGCCATCGTCCCGGAAATCCTGCCGGCCAACGTCGCCGGTGGCGCCATGGCGCTGATCAACAGCATGGGCGCCCTGGGCTCGTTCGGCGGCTCGTACTTGGTGGGTTACCTCAACAGCAGCACCGGCTCGCCCGGCGCTTCTTATCTGCTGATGAGCGGCGCGCTGCTGCTTTCCGTGGTGCTGACGATTTTCCTCAAGCCCGGCGCCAGTGACCGCTCGCCGGCGCCAACCCTGGAATTGAAGGTAAAAACCTCATGAAAAAGTCTGTCGTGCTGTACAAAAAACTCTCCGCGCCGCTCATGGCTCGTCTGCATGAGCAGGTCGAGGTCACGCTGATTGACGCACTGGATGAAACCGGCCTGGCCAAGCTGCGCGATGCCCTGCCCACCGCCCATGGCCTGCTGGGTGCAAGCCTGCGCCTGGACGCACGGCTACTCGACCTGGCGCCCCAGCTGGAAGCCGTGGCCAGCGTCTCGGTGGGCGTCGACAATTACGATATCGACTACCTGACCGAGCGCGGCATCCTGCTGAGCAACACTCCGGATGTGCTTACCGAGACCACCGCCGACACCGGTTTTGCGCTGATCCTGGCCACCGCGCGGCGCGTGGTGGAACTGGCTGACATGGTGCGTGCCGGCCAGTGGAACAAAAACATCGGCCCGGCGCATTTTGGCAGCGATGTCCATGGCAAGACCCTGGGCATCATCGGTATGGGCCGCATCGGCGAAGCCCTGGCCCAGCGTGGGCATTTTGGCTTCGGCATGCCGGTGATCTACCACAGCCACTCGCCCAAGCCGGCGGTTGAGGCACGCTTTGGGGCGCAGTACCGCAGCTTGCAGGCCTTGCTTAAAGAGGCGGATTTTGTCTGCCTGACATTACCGTTGACGGCTGAAACCGAGAAGTTGATTGGCGCCGAGGAATTCGCGCTGATGGGGCCAGAGACGATCTTTATCAATATCTCGCGAGGCAAGGTGGTGGATGAGGCGGCGCTGGTGCAAGCGTTGCAGCAACGCACTATCCGCGCGGCGGGGTTGGATGTGTTTGAGAAAGAGCCGCTGGATCATGCGTCGCCGTTGTTGCGGTTGAATAATGTGGTAGCCACGCCGCATATTGGCTCGGCGACCCATGAGACGCGGGAGGCGATGGCTAAGTGTGCGGTGGATAATCTGCTGGCGGCACTGGCTGGCGAAAAGCCGGTAAACCTGGTGAATCCAGGGGTATGGAGGCACTGATACAACACAAGAGCAAATGTGGGAGCGGGCTTGCTCGCGAAGGCGGCCTCACAGTCAACGCAGCTGGATTGTGTACATATCCATTGC
>NZ_LYSO01000177.1:0-8256 GCF_001728935.1 Pseudomonas sp. AP42 | reverse complement strand
AGATCAAGAGCAGATCAAGAGCAGATCAAGAGCAGATCAAGAGCAGATCAAGAGCAGATCAAGAGCAGATCAAGAGCGGCTCGCTTCGCATCGTGGTTACCGTTGGGTGCTGCTACAAGCTAAAAATTGTGTCGATACCTATGCTGCGATAGCGGCCTGACAGCCGCTCAGGATGTCAGGCCCGGCGAATACCCCTCGCGTTCATGCCCCTGACTCGGGATCTTTCGATGGCCCTCCAGGGGCGACACCGCCTTGCTCCTTCCCGTGTTTTCCGCCTGCGGGTGCCTGGGATTTATCGTTTCGCTTAGCCGCCGGCGGGCGCACCTTTCGCTCGGAGTGATTCGGTTCGTGGCGCTTCGAGGCTTCGCTCATATCCCCCTCCTTCCTCACTGATCAAAGTATCGGCTTACCACCCGTCACACCGTAGCGTTCGCCGGAGATATAGCTGCCTTCATCCGACGCCAGCAGCACATAGATCGGCGCCACTTCCACCGGCTGGCCGGGGCGTCCCAGTGGGGTGTTGCCGCCAAAGTTTTTCACCATGTCCGGCGTCATCGTCGAGACGATCAACGGTGTCCAGATGGGCCCGGGCGCCACGCTGTTGACGCGAATCCCGCGCTCGCCGAGCATCTGCGCCAGGCCGGCGGTGAAGTTGGCAATCGCGCCTTTGGTGGCCGCATAGGGCAACAGGCTAGGGTTGGGCATGTCGGAGTTGACCGAGCTGGTATTGATGATCGAACTGCCCTCGGCCATGTGCGGCAGCGCGGCCTTGCAGATGCGGAACATCGCGGTGATGTTGACGTTGAAGGTTTTCACCCAGTCCTCGTCGGGGATGTCTTCCAGCGATTGATAGGTCATCTGGAACGCTGCGTTGTTGACCAGCACATCGATGCGGCCGAACTTCTCCACGGTGTCGTTGACGATTGCCGTGCAGTGATCCGCATTGCCCAGGTCGCCGGGCAGTAACAGGCATTGACGGCCCGCCGCCTCGACCCAGCGTGCGGTTTCCTTGGCGTCTTCATGTTCATCCAGATACGACACCGCCACGTCTGCGCCTTCACGTGCGAAGGCAATGGCCACGGCCCGCCCGATGCCGCTGTCGGCGCCGGTGATCAAGGCGATTTTATTCGCGAGCCGGCCCGAGCCTTGGTACGACTGCTCACCGCAATCGGGCATCGGGTCCATCTTGCGCTGCTCACCGGGTACGGACTGTTGCTGGGGTTGGAACGGTGGTTTTGGATAGCTGTTCATCAGAGCTTCTCCTGGGTGGGTTTCTCTTTGCGAGGGTTTGCCAGCAAGCGAAGTTCAGACGGATTTTCAGAAAATCGGATAACCGTGCACCGACGTTGGCCACTCGTCAGTTTGATTAAACCTTCCGACGGTTACGCGTCTCAACCGGGGCGTAGTGGTCCGTCGAATGACCGGGTGGCCTCAAGGCATTTTTGTTGGCAGCAGGTTTTCAGCTATATTTCATCGTCGGTTCAGCCCTCGCCCTCGTTGTTCAAGTTCTTCCCTCTACACCCCGTCTTCCTGTGCGCCGTTAACCAAGGTTGGTATTTATGAAGTCTGCCCCCCCGCGGTCCCCCAACGTACCGCAACGCAAAGATCTGACCCCCAGTAACCTGAGTTTCCCGGTGGTGGGTATCGGTGCGTCGGCGGGCGGGCTGCAGGCCGTCAAAGCGTTTTTTGAGCACATGCCCAAAGACTGCGGCATGGCCTTCGTGGTGGTCCTGCATCTTTCGCCCGACCATCAAAGCGTGGCAGACAAGATCATGCAGGAAACGACCCGCATGCCGGTGTCGCAGGTCAATGACGCCACGCCCATCGAAAAGAACCACGTGTACGTCATCTCACCGGCGCAGTTGTTGAAGATGAACGATGGCTACCTCGCGGTCTCGCCTGCCGTGCGCGATGGTGGATCGCACATTGCTATCGACCTGTTTTTTCGCGACCTGGCAGACACCCATAAAGAACGCGCGTTTTGCCTGATCCTGTCCGGTACCGGCTCAGACGGCGCGGTGGGGCTGTCACGGATCAAAGAGCAAGGCGGCATCACGCTGGTGCAAGCGCCGGAAGACGCCGAGTACGACGGCATGCCGCTGGCGGCCATCGAAACCCAGATGGTCGACCTGGTGTTGCCTGTGGTGGAAATGCCGCAGAAGCTGCTGGAACTGTGGCGCAATGCCCAGTCGATTGTGCTGCCCACCGCCAACGACCCGGAGATCAAGACCACCCCACCCAGCTCCGAACGCGATGCCGCCGTGGCCGAGCAGCTGTTGCTGGATATTTTGATCCAGCTGCGCGCCAGTACCGGGCATGACTTCAAGCATTACAAACGCGCCACGGTGTTACGGCGTATCGAGCGGCGCTTGCAGGTCACCGCTCAACCCGACCTGGCCACCTATTACAACTTCCTCCAGGCCAACCCGGACGAAACCAAGGCGTTGCTGGGCGACATGCTGATTGGCGTGACCAACTTCTTCCGCGACCGCGAGGCCTTCGAAGCGCTTGAGCGAGACGTGATCCCCAACCTGGTGAAGTCACTGGAAGACAGCGTGCCGCACCGTGAGGAGGTGCGTATCTGGTCGGCGGGTTGCTCAACCGGCGAGGAGGCCTACAGCCTGGCGATGCTGGTGGCCGAGCAACTGGCGCTGGATGCCAGCGGCGCAAAGATGCAGGTGTTTGCCACCGATATTGATGAGCGGGCCATTACCCATGGCCGCAATGGTGTGTACCCCGAAGCGATCATCACCGACGTACCGCCTCAACGGTTGCGCCAGTACTTTGCCAAGGAGAAGAATCAGCACTACCGGGTGCGCAAGGAAATTCGCGAGAAGGTGCTGTTCGCCAAACACAGCCTGCTGGCCGACCCACCGTTCTCGCAGATCGACCTGATCGTGTGCCGCAACCTGTTGATCTACCTGGACCGCGAAGTGCAGCGCGACATCCTGCAAATGTTCCACTTCGCGTTGCGCCCCGGTGGCTACCTGTTCCTCGGCTCTTCGGAGTCGGCCGACGGCTGCCTGGACCTGTTCGTACCGGTGGACAAGCGCAACCGCATTTTCAGGGTGCGTGCCGGCTCATCCGCCGTACGCCGCGCCCCGACCATGCCACGTGGCGGCTACCTGCGCCCCAGCACCACGACGCTGACGATTGAAACCAAGGCGCCCAACAAGGTCTCGTTCGCGGATATCCACCTGCGCGCCCTGGAAAAAGCCGCGCCGCCTAGCGTCATCGTGAATATGCAGGCCGATATCCTGCACATGAGCGAAGGCGCCGGGCGATTCCTGCGCTACGTGGCCGGCGAGGTGACGCACAACCTGCTGACGCTGGTGCACCCCGATTTGCGCCTGGATATTCGCACCACGCTGTTCCAGGTCCAGCAATCGAATAACCCGGTGTCTTCGCGCAAGATCCGCATCCAACGCGAGCAAGGCCCCTTCCTGGTGGACATCAGCGCCCGCCCCTACCGCGATGAAGCGACCGAAAACGACTACGTGCTGGTGATCTTCCAGGAAACCGCCGTCGACCCGTTGCTGCCCGACATCAACGCCGTCAGCCAGGCCGAAAACGCGATCATGAGCAACCTGGAGCGCGAGCTGCAACGCACCAAGTTGCACCTGCAGGACACCATCGAACAGGCGGAAGTCTCCAGCGAGGAACTCAAGGCCTCCAACGAAGAAATGCAGGCGGTCAACGAAGAACTGCGCTCGGCCACCGAGGAGCTGGAAACCAGCAAGGAAGAGCTGCAGTCGATCAACGAAGAACTGCTGACCGTCAATTTCGAGCTCAAGACCAAGGTGGAAGAGACGGACAAGGTCAACGACTACCTGACCAACCTGATCGCGTCCACGGACATCGCCACGGTCTTCGTCGACCGCAACATGCGCATTCGCTGGTTCACGCCGCGGGCCACGGATATTTTCAGCATGCTGCCCGTGGACACCGGGCGTTCGCTGCTGGACATCACCCACCGCCTCGATTACCCGCAAATGACCGAAGACGCCACCACCGTGTTTGAGTCGCTGAGCATGATCGAGCGGGAAATCAGCAGCAACGACGACCGCTGGTACATTGCGCGGTTACTGCCGTACCGCTCCAGCGAAGATCACATTGACGGCACCGTGCTGACCTTCATTGATATCACCAAGCGGCGCCAGGCCGAAGAGGAACTGCGCCTGGGCGAGGAACGCATGCGCCTGGTCGCCGAGAGCACCCATGACTTTGCCATCATCATCCTCGATGATCATGGCGCCATCACCGACTGGAACACCGGTGCCGAACTGATCTTCGGCTACACCAAGGACGAGGTGCTGGGCGCTTATTACGACCTGATTTTCTCCCCGGAAGACCGCTCCGCTGGCGTGCCGGAGAGCGAACTGCGCACCGCCCGCGAACATGGGCGTGGCGAAGATGAACGCTGGCACGTGCGCAAGGACGGCAGCCGCTTCTATTGCAGTGGCGAGGTCACCCAGCTCAAGAGCAACAGTTTGCGCGGCTACGTCAAGATTGCCCGCGACCTTACCGGCCACAAACGGACCCAGGACGAACAGAATCAACGCTTGAAGGAAACCCAGACCAACAGCCATCTCAAGGATGAGTTCTTCGCCGTGATGTCCCACGAACTCAAGCATCCGTTGAACCTGATCCAGCTGAACGCCGAACTGTTGCGGCGCTTGCCCGCCACCAAGGTTGCGGGCCCGGCCATCAAGGCGGTCAATACCATCTGCGAAGCGGTGTCCAGCCAGGCGCGGATTATTGACGACCTACTGGATGTCGCCCGGGTTCGCACGGGCAAGCTGAAGCTGAAAAAGCAACCGATCGACCTGATTCGCACCCTCAAGGACATTCACAGCGTGGTGCTTGCCGACGGTCATCGTCGCCAGGTCAGCCTTCAAACCCCTTCGGTGCCGGGCCCTTTGATCGTTGACGTAGACCCGACGCGCATCGAGCAAGTGATCTGGAACCTGGTCAACAACGCCCTGAAATTCACCCCCGAAGACGGCCAGGTGCAGTTGGTGGTCAGCCGCTCGGACGGGCGCGCGCAACTGGACGTCATCGACAGCGGCGCGGGCCTGGCCCAAGACAGCCTGGAAGAAATCTTCGACCTGTTCGGGCAAGCGGAAAACCAGCACCAGACTCACCAGCGCGAAGGCCTGGGGATTGGTTTGTCGTTGGTGCGGCAGCTGGTGGAGGCCCACGGCGGTTCGGTAAGCGTGTATTCGCGAGGGCTGGGCTTCGGTTGCACCTTTTCGATCTGGTTGCCGCTGTGCGAACAACAGGACTATCTGCTGGATAGCGGCGCTACCCAGAACGAAGATCAGCGCCTCAATGGCCTCAAGGTATTACTGGTCGATGATTCAGCGGAGGTGCTCGAGGTACTGAACATGCTGCTGGAAATGGAAGGCGCCCAAGTGAGCGCCTTCAGCGACCCTTTAAGCGCACTTGAAACAGCCCGGGATGCCCAGTACGACGTGATTATTTCGGACATCGGCATGCCTAAAATGAATGGCCATGAGCTGATGCAGAAGCTGCGCAAAGTAAGCCACCTTCGACAGGCTCCCGCCATCGCCTTAACGGGCTATGGCGCTGGCAATGACCAGAAAAAGGCGACTGAATCGGGCTTTAATGCGCATGTCAGCAAACCCGTGGGCCATGACTCGTTGATCTCCTTGATCGAAAAACTGTGCCGCTCACGCCGTTAGGGTTTGGGCTGACGGTCAAGGGTAGATGAACTGAGAGAAGCGCACGGACGCCCCTGTGGGTCGCGACACCTGGGTATCCACGCTGCCCACCGTGTCGCTGCGCAAGGTCAGGTACAACACGGCCTGGCCGGCGCTGTCACTCAGCATCCAGACGCTTACACCCTCCCCGGCCGCCCTGGCCTTGAGCGGCTGAGGCTGCAGCATCTCGATATTGAAACCGCGTAGCAGCTCACCGCTCAACTCGACCTCCAGGGGTTCCTGGGCCTTACCTTGGACATGAATCACCAGCCCATCGGAGGCGCCATTGCGCAAAAAGCGTTGGTACTCCACGCGCAACTGCCCATCGGCACTGCGCACCTCGCGGGTGCTCAGCGGCCCGCTGGAAAACAAGCCTGCCAAGCTCAAGCCGATCAGCGCCAGCAGCGCGTACCAACCCACCCGCTCAAAGCGCCAGACCTTGCGCTGCAAGGCCATGTTTTCCTGCACCGGATAATTGCGGCTGTGTAAGTCGTCAGGGTCGGGGTTGTTCATAGCGGAGCCCGGACTCAACCCTTGCTGTGCTCGGGAGAAGACGGCCCCTTGGTGACACCCCGTGGGCCGGCAATCGCCCATATCGCAGCGCCCAGAAACGGCAGCACCACGACTACCGCGCTCCAGCCTGCCTTGCTGGCCGAGGCGTTATCGCTGCGCCAGATGCTGTTGATGATCCACGCATCGAGCAGTACGAGGATCACTGCCAGGCCTATCCAGAAGTAAGTGGTTTGCATGATGCACCTCCAGGTTATGTAACTTTTGGTGCGCGGGTGTGGGCAGGGTTCATTATTTTTAGGTCTCTGCTTGGAGCCTGCTTTGCCGCCATCATGTGGGCAATTTCGCTGATCTACTGATGAACGAACCTCTTCAAACAGGACAAGCTGAAACGTCTCAGCTAAAAGAAAAAGCCAAATCATGCATAAATGCATTTTTTGTCTTGACCTCGGGAATCGAGTCTTCTAAAGTCAAATAACTGTATATAAATACAGTATTTTGATTCCCTTCATGGACGAGGCTTACTATGAAAAGCACCACTGGAAAATTTGGCAAAACACCCCATCAACCCAGCCTGTGGACCCGCGCCGATGCGCTCAAAGTGCACGCAGACGACCCCACCACCACCCAGCCACTGGTCAGCGCAAACTTCCCGGTATTGAGTGACGAGGTGTTTATCTGGGACACCATGCCGCTGCGTGATATCGACGGCAACATCACCTCCGTCGACGGCTGGTCGGTGATCTTCACCCTCACCGCGGATCGCCACCCGAACGACCCGCAATACCTCGATCAGAATGGCAACTACGACGTCATCCGCGACTGGAATGATCGCCATGGCCGGGCAAAGATGTACTACTGGTTCTCCCGCACCGGCAAAGACTGGAAGCTCGGCGGCCGGGTAATGGCCGAAGGAGTTTCGCCCACCGTGCGCGAATGGGCCGGCACGCCGATCCTGTTGAATGAGCAAGGCGAAGTAGACCTGTACTACACCGCCGTCACGCCCGGCGCGACCATCGTCAAGGTGCGTGGTCGCGTGGTGACCACCGAGCATGGCGTCAGCCTGGTGGGCTTTGAGAAGGTCAAGCCGCTGTTCGAGGCGGACGGCAAGATGTACCAGACCGAAGCGCAAAATGCGTTCTGGGGCTTTCGCGATCCATGGCCATTCCGCGACCCGAAAGACGGCAAGCTGTACATGCTGTTCGAAGGCAACGTGGCCGGCGAACGCGGCTCGCACAGGGTCGGTAAAGCCGAAATCGGCGACGTGCCGCCAGGCTATGAAGACGTCGGTAATTCGCGCTTTCAGACCGCCTGCGTCGGTATCGCCGTGGCCCGTGACGAAGACGGCGACGACTGGGAAATGCTGCCACCGCTGCTGACTGCGGTCGGCGTCAACGACCAGACCGAACGCCCGCACTTCGTGTTCCAGGACGGCAAGTACTACCTGTTCACCATCAGCCACACCTTCACCTACGCCGACGGCGTAACCGGCCCGGACGGCGTGTACGGCTTCGTCGCCGATTCGCTGTTCGGCCCGTATGTGCCGTTGAACGGCTCTGGGTTGGTACTGGGCAACCCGTCTTCCCAACCGTTCCAGACCTACTCGCACTGCGTCATGCCCAACGGCCTGGTGACCTCCTTCATCGACAGCGTACCGACCGACGACACCGGCACGCAGATCCGTATCGGTGGCACCGAAGCACCGACGGTGGGCATCAAGATCAAAGGGCAGCAAACGTTCGTGGTCGCCGAGTATGACTACGGCTACATCCCGCCGATGCTCGACGTCACGCTCAAGTAAACGGAGGCTATGAGGCAGCGGGTTTGAATACATGGCAAACCCGCACCTGTGGCGGCCTGACAGTCGAGCGAATGCACATAGGCACTCACCCCACTGTGCAGTTCCCCACAACCACCGGTAACCACGATGCGAAGCGAGTCGCTCTTGATCTTGATCTGCTCTTGATCTTAGGCGCCCCGTTAAACCACGCTGGCCGAACGCAGGCTTGAATTCGTGGCCCAC
>NZ_LYSO01000176.1:0-8371 GCF_001728935.1 Pseudomonas sp. AP42 | reverse complement strand
GAGCGGAACCCTAAGTCGCCGTTACCGCAGCAATGGATATGTACACGGTCCAACTGAGTCGCCTGTCAGGCCGCCTTCGCGAGCAAGCCCGCACAGTTGGATTGCGGTGCGTCAGATAGATCAGCGCCGGCTGTCAGGCCGTCACGGGAGCAAGCTCCCTCGCCACAAGTTCAGCGGCGCACCAAAATTGTGTAGATACCTATGCTGCGATGGCGGTAGGTCAGCTACTGAGATGTTGACTGACAGTCCGCCATCGCAGGCAAGCCCGCTCCCACATCAAGCTTTATGTGCTACGGCCGATAAGCAGGAATCAGTTTTAGGGATGGAGTGATGTGGGCGTGATGGAATTTCTTGGCGCAGTAGGCAACAGTTTTTCATTTCTCTACAACATGGTTACCGGCGCTTTGATCTTATGGGTCCTGACAGTGACCGCAACAGCGTCCGCAGTCAGGTCATTGGCTGAGGGGCGTGGTGCGCTATGGGGGGCCATGATTTCCACTGTAGGTGCAGTGATTATCCTACTGCTTATCCAGTTGATCGGTGTTCCCGAAGACACAATTAACGTTTTAAACAACTTCATCATCATGACCCTTGGAGGGCTGGGGTCCGGTCTGCTGGCTGTTGCACTCGTGACAAAGCCAAACGCGGTCGAGGCGTTGAAGTTCAAACGGGCGTTGTTCAACATTCTTGATTACGCCTTTGTCTGGTTGGGGCTGTCCTCTCTGTCCATGATTTTTCTTTTCCTTATTTCGAAGCTCTCTGGCCGCATAGTGGCAACTGATCATGCGCTTGGAATCATGCTTATTACCTTCTTGTTCACCTTTTTGAGCATTGTGCTGCTTGAGTGCCGTAACAAATTCGCTAAATGGGGAGAGTCGGTCGGACTGGGTCTATTTCTCATACTTGTTGTGCTGTTGGTGCTCTATGTAGGGACGCTTGCCTCGGTATGGTCCAAGGCACCGGGTTGGATACTGACGTTAAATAGTCTGGTGGCTTGCTCGATAGTGAGCACATCGCTGTATTACCGCAGGCGTGGCGCTGCACCGTTACTCCAGCCGTAACGATCCAGCACCAAGCTTGATTGATGCCTCTCCACATTCGCTCCTAAGGTACAGCCCACGACAGCAAACCCCGTGGAGCGACCATGACAACAACCATCACCCCCGACTCGCGCTGGACGCGGCGGCGCGACGAGAAGCAGCGGCGGCTCGGGCTGGTCAAAAAATACGCAGACGGGGCAGTGTTGCCCAGTGACAAGATCGTCGAGGCCCTTGAAGCCTTGATCCTCCCCGGCGACCGCGTGGTGCTGGAGGGCAACAACCAGAAGCAGGCCGATTTCCTCTCGCGCTCCCTGGCCAAGGCCGACCCGGCCAAGCTCCACGATTTGCACATGATCATGCCCAGCGTGGGCCGTTCCGAGCACCTGGACCTGTTTGAAAAGGGCATCGCCCGCAAGCTGGATTTCTCTTTCGCCGGCACTCAATCCCTGCGCATCAGCCAGTTGCTGGAAGACGGCCTGCTGGAAATCGGCGCGATCCATACCTACATCGAACTCTACGCACGACTGGTGGTGGACTTGATCCCCAACGTGGTGCTCTCTGCCGGCTTCATGGCTGACCGCGCCGGCAACATCTACACCGGCGCCAGCACCGAAGACACCCCGGCGTTGATCGAGCCTGCTGCCTTCAGCGATGGCATCGTCATTGTGCAGGTCAACCAGTTGGTGGATGACGTCACCGACTTGCCCCGTATCGACATCCCCGCAAGCTGGGTGGATTTCGTGGTGGTGGCCGACAAGCCGTTCTACATCGAACCGCTGTTCACCCGCGACCCACGCCATATCAAGCCGGTGCATGTGCTGATGGCGATGATGGCGATCCGTGGCATCTACGAAAAACACAATGTGCAGTCGCTCAACCATGGCATCGGCTTCAACACCGCCGCCATCGAATTGATCCTGCCCACCTACGGCGAATCCCTGGGTCTGAAAGGCAAGATCTGCCGCAACTGGACCCTCAACCCGCACCCCACATTGATCCCGGCGATTGAAAGCGGTTGGGTGGAGAGTGTGCATTGCTTCGGCACCGAACTGGGCATGGAAAACTACATCGCCGCTCGCCCGGATGTGTTCTTCACCGGCCGCGATGGTTCGATGCGCTCCAACCGCATGTTCTGTCAACTCGCCGGCCAGTACGCCGTGGACCTGTTTATCGGCGCCACCCTGCAAGTGGATGGCGACGGGCATTCCAGCACCGTGACCCGTGGCCGCCTCGCCGGTTTTGGTGGCGCGCCGAACATGGGCCACGACCCACGCGGCCGCCGCCATGGCACCCCAGCCTGGTTGGATATGCGCCACGACGATGCGCCAGAAGCCCTGCTTGAACGCGGCAAAAAACTGGTGGTGCAGATGGTCGAGACCTTTCAGGAGGGCGGCAAACCGACCTTTGTCGAGACCCTGGACGCGGTGGAAGTGGCGCGCAAAAGCGGCATGCCCCTGGCACCGATCATGATCTACGGTGACGACGTCACCCATTTGCTCACCGAAGAAGGCATCGCCTACCTGTACAAGGCGCGCTCCCTGGAAGAACGCCAGGCGATGATCGCCGCCGTCGCCGGGGTGACCGCCATCGGCATGCGCCACAACCCCAAGGACACTGCGCGCATGCGTCGCGAAGGCTTGATTGCCTTGCCCGAAGACTTGGGTATTCGCCGCACCGACGCCACCCGCGAGTTGTTGGCCGCCAAGAGCGTGGCCGATCTGGTGGAGTGGTCTGGTGGCCTGTACAACCCGCCCGCCAAGTTCAGGAGCTGGTAAATGCGCGCGCTCAAACTGCATGAACTCAGCCTCGCCGATCGCCTCGCGGATATGGCCGTCGATGCGCTGATCGATGAAGCCGACCTGTCGCCCAAGCCTGCGCTGGTGGACCGGCGTGGCAATGGTGCCCACAGCGATTTGCACCTGGGGCTGATGCACGCTTCGGCGCTGTCACTGTGGCCGATGTTCAAGGAAATGGCCGAGGCTGCGCTCGACATCGGCGAAGTCGGCCTGCCGTTGCGCGAAGCGCTCGGGCGTATTGGCCGGGAAGGCGAGGAGGCCATGCTCGCCACCACCCAGGGCGTGAACACCCATCGCGGTGCGATCTGGGCGCTGGGGTTGCTCACCGCTGCGGCGGCCTTGGAACCCCGTGCCGTAACCCTGACCGCCGCCAAACTGGCCCTGCTCAACGACCGTTACGCACCGCAGCCCATGAGTCATGGCGCCCAGGTTGCCCAGCGTTATGGTGCACGCGGTGCCCGTGAAGAAGCGCAGCTCGGCTTCCCCTCGGTAATCCAACGCGGCCTGCCGCAGCTGCACAAAAGCCGCCGCGAAAATGCCGGTGAACAGAACGCCCGTCTGGATGCCTTGCTGGCGATCATGACGGACTTGGCAGACACCTGCGTACTCTACCGCGCCGGTACCGAAGGCTTGGCCGCCATGCAACAGGGCGCCCAGGCCGTGCTCGACGCCGGTGGCAGCGCAACCCTCGCGGGGCGCCGCCAATTGCATGAGCTGGACCTGCAACTGCTGGCCTTGAATGCCTCCCCCGGTGGCGCCGCCGACCTGTTGGCCGCCTGCCTGTTTATCGACCGCCTCGACGGAGCGTTGTGATGGAAACCTTGTCCTTTGAATTCCCCGCCGGGCAGCCCCCCAAAGGCCGTGCGCTGGTGGGTTGCGTCGGCTCGGGCGACCTGGAAGTGCTGCTGGAGCCGGGCACGCCCGGCACCCTGACCATTCAGGTGCAAACCTCAGTCAATGGCGCGCAGCAACGCTGGCAGCACCTGTTCGAACGCATCTTCCAGGAGCAGACGCCGCCGGCCCTGAACATTGATATCCACGACTTCGGTGCCACGCCCGGCGTAGTGCGCTTGCGCCTGGAGCAAGGTTTCGAGGAGATCGGCCATGACTGACTTACTCGCCAAACACAGCTTTGTCGAACTCGGTGCTCGGCAGCGCGCCAAGGTGCTGTTGGATGCGGGCACCTTCCGCGAACTGATCGACCCGTTCCAGCGGGTCATGTCGCCGTGGCTCAGCCGCCAAGGCGTAGTGCCCCAAGCCGATGACGGTGTGGTCATCGCCAAGGGCAGCATCGGCGCCAAGCCTGTGGTGATTGCCGCGATTGAAGGCAACTTCCAGGGCGGCAGCCTGGGTGAAGTCGGCGGCGCAAAAATCGCGGGCGCCTTGGAACTGGCCGCCGAAGACAACCGCAACGGCATCCCCACCTGCGCGGTGCTACTGCTGGAAACGGGCGGCGTACGTTTGCAGGAAGCCAACCTCGGCTTGGCCGCCATTGCCGATATTCACGCGGCGATTGTCGACCTGCGCCAGTACCAGCCGGTGATCGGCGTGGTGGCCGGCAGTGTCGGTTGCTTTGGGGGCATGTCCATCGCGGCTGGCTTGTGCAGTTACCTGGTGGTCACTCGCGAAGCACGCCTGGGCTTGAATGGCCCGCAGGTGATCGAACAGGAGGCGGGCCTGGAGGAGTACGACTCCCGCGACCGGCCTTTTATCTGGAGCTTTACCGGTGGCGAGCAACGCTTCAACAGTGGCTTGGCCGACCGTTATGTGGCGGACGATGTCGCGCAGATCCAGCAGACCGTCAGCGCACTGTTGCAGCAAGGTGTGCCCGCACAACCTCGCAGCCGGCGCGCTGATTTCTACCTGGCGCGCCTGGCCGAACTGGACGCCACGGCGCAGATCGAGCCCGGCGCGGTTCGCGCGCTGTATCAGGGAGAACGCTCATGAGAGGCTTGCAGTGGTTCAACGCATTGAGCACCAACGCAACGCCCGTTGAGGGTTTGCCGGGCTCATTGAAAGTGGCGGACGGAGTATTGGGTGAACAGGCGGTGCGCTATATCGCCGTGGTTCCCGACCCGCACAACCGCTTCCCCCGTGCCCGTAATGGTGAAGTCGGCCTGCTGGAAGGCTGGGGCTTGGCCAAGGCGGTGGACGAAGCCATCGTCCGGGGTGACAAGCGGCCCATCATCGCTATCGTCGACGTACCCAGCCAAGCCTATGGCCGCCGCGAAGAAGCCCTGGGCATTCATCAGGCCCTGGCCGCCGCTGCTGACAGCTACGCTCGCGCCCGGCTTGCCGGTCACCCGGTGATCGCCCTGCTGGTGGGCAAGGCCATGTCTGGCGCGTTCCTGGCCCACGGCTACCAGGCCAATCGCCTGATCGCCCTGCGCGATCCTGGCGTGATGGTGCATGCCATGGGCAAAGCCTCGGCGGCACGGGTGACCTTGCGCAGCGTGGAAGAATTGGAAGCCCTGGCCGCCAGCGTGCCGCCGATGGCCTATGACATCGACAGCTATGCCAGCCTGGGTTTGCTGTGGGAGACGCTGACAGTCACCCAGATTGAACAACCCACGGCGGATGACGTGGCGCGGGTCAGCGATTGCCTGGTGCAGGCGGTCAAGGATATCGGCAGTACCGACTTGAGCTCACGCCTCGGCGCGACCAACCGGGCTGCCTCCAGCCACGTGCGCCAGCTGTTGCGGGAGCAATGGTGAACGCCCACGACTTGCTCTGGGGCATGACCCTGGCGCATCTGCCTGCCGATGCCCCAGCCTGGGCGCGGGATGCGATCCGTGCCGGGCATCCGGTGGTGGTGCGGCGCGCCATCGCCGAGCCGGGCCACGTGGCGGTCGGTGTGCGTGGGCGTTTGCGTGAGCAGCGTTTTGCCGCCCAGTTGCCCATTGCGGCAGTGCAACGGCGGGTGGCGCCGCAAGCTTTGCGAGACGTGCCCTCACCAAGGGATTTACCGGCGCTGCGGGCCCTCGATCAACTGCGCCCGGTGCTGGCGCAGCAAGACTGGGGCGTCAGTGGCAGTGCCGGGTTTGAATTGGCCAGTGGCATTGAAGCGCTGCATGCCAACAGTGACCTGGATTTGATTCTGTGCACGCCCAATCCTTTGGCTCGTAGCGAGGCGCAAGCGTTGTTGGCGGTCCTGGACACCGCGCCCTGCGCCGTCGACCTGCAACTGCAAACCCCTTTCGGCGCCGTCGCCTTGCGCGAATGGGCCGGCCCCTCACGCCGTGTACTGCTCAAGACCGTCAGCGGTGCACACCTTGTGCTCGACCCTTGGCAGGCCGTGGCATGAGCAGCCTTCTGGTGTTTCCGGGGCAGGGGGCCCAACGCAGCGGCATGCTCAAGGGGTTGCCGGCCGACATTGTGCAAGAGGCCAGTGATGCCCTGGGTGAAGACGTTCGTCTGCTCGACTCGGCGCAGGCGCTGGAATCGACGCGGGCTGTGCAACTGTGCCTGTTGATCGCCGGCGTGGCCCATGCCCGACGATTGGCGTGCACGCCGGATTATGTGGCGGGCCTGTCCATTGGCGCCTACCCAGCCGCGGTGATCGCCGGCTCCTTGGACTTCGCTGATGCGATAAAACTGGTCAGCCTGCGTGGCGAACTGATGCAGCAGGCTTATCCACAGGGCTATGGCATGACCGCGCTGATCGGCCCTGATCTGTCCAGCGTCGAGGCCTTGCTGGCGGATATCCACAGCCCACAAATGCCGGTGTACCTGGCCAATATCAATGCCGACAACCAGACCGTCATCGCCGGCAGCAACGAGGCGATGAAGCGGGTTGCCGAGCGCATCAAAGGCAACGGCGTCGCCAAGCGCCTGGCCGTCAGCGTGCCGTCCCATTGCCCGTTGCTGGAGCAACCCGCCCAGGCACTGTTGCAAGCCTTCGTCCCGCTCAAGGCGCCGCGTATCACCTACCTGAGCAGCACCCGCGCGCGACCTATCCACAACCCCGAACACCTGCGTGACGACCTGGCCTTCAATATGTGCCGCGTCGTCGATTGGCGCGGCACGGTGCAAAGCGCCTACGAGCGCGGTGTGCGCCTGCAAATCGAACTGCCTCCGGGCGCGGTGCTCACCGGTCTGTCACGCCGTGTTTTTGAACAAGCCACGGTGATCGCCTGCGAAGGCGCCCGCCTGGACACCTTGCAGGCTCTGCTGCAAGAGGAGGAACGCCGCCACCGATAACGCAATACCCAAGGCTTTCGAAGCACAAAAACAACAATTTCGAACGAGCACTTTGAGGACAACAACCATGATTATCTACGGTGTGGCTTTTTTGGCGTTCTGCACGTTGGCAGGGCTGTTTGTAGGTGAACTGCTGGGCAAGCTGCTGGGTATCCCGGCCAACGTCGGCGGGGTGGGTATCGCCATGCTGCTGTTGATCGGCCTGGGCAGCTACCTGAGCAAACGCGGCCTGTTTACTGGCAAGTCAGAGCAAGGCGTGAGTTTCTGGGCGGCGGTGTATATCCCGATTGTGGTGGCGATGGCTGCCCAGCAAAACGTGTATGGCGCCATCAGCGGTGGGCCGATGGCGATTCTGGCCGGGACCCTCGCCGTGGTGCTCGGCTTTGCCCTGGTGCCCGTGCTGGTGCGTATCGGTAACCGCGAGCCGGTTGCTCCTGTTCCCACCAAAGAAGCCGGGTGATCGCCATGTACGAATCGATGATGAAAGTGATCACCGGCTACGGCTTGATCAGTGGTTTTGCCGTGATCGGCCTGACCATGTGGGTGTCCTATTGGATCTCCGATACCTTCACCAAGGGCCGCCTGCATGGTTCGGCCATTGCCATTCTGCTGGGGTTGGCGCTGTCGTATGTGGGCGGTGCGTTTACCGGTGGTTCCAAGGGCGTGGTGGATATTCCGCTGTTGTCGGGCATCGGCCTGCTCGGTGGTGCGATGCTGCGGGACTTTGCCATTGTCGCCACGGCGTTTGGCGTGAGTGTCGATGAGCTCAAACGCGCGGGCTTCGTGGGTGTGTTGGCGCTGTTTGTCGGTGTGGGCTCGTCGTTCGTTGCCGGGGTAGGGGTGGCGATGGCGTTCGGGTACACCGATGCGGTGAGCCTCACCACCATCGGCGCCGGGGCCGTGACCTATATCGTCGGCCCGGTGACCGGCGCGGCGATTGGGGCCAGCTCCGAGGTGATGGCGCTGTCCATTGCCGCAGGGTTGATCAAGGCCATTCTGGTGATGGTGATGACGCCGTTCGTGGCGCCGCTGATCGGGCTGAACAATCCACGTAGCGCGGTGATCTTCGGTGGCTTGATGGGCACCTCCAGCGGCGTGGCGGGCGGCTTGGCGGCGACAGATCCGAAGCTGGTGCCTTATGGGTGTTTGACGGCGGCGTTCTATACGGCGCTGGGGTGCTTGCTGGGGCCGTCGTTGTTGTTTTTGCTGATGCGTGGGTTGGTGGGCTGACAGGTCGGGCCTCATCGCAGCATAGGTATCTACACAACTCTGTAGCGCTCAACGGTAACCACGATGCGAAGCGAGCCGCTCTTGATCTTGATCTTAGGCGCCCCG
>NZ_LYSO01000175.1:0-8641 GCF_001728935.1 Pseudomonas sp. AP42 | reverse complement strand
AAGGCGGTGTGTCAGTCACGGATAGGCCTACTGAACCACCGCCTTCGCGAGCAAGCCCGCTCCCACAGTTTTGTTGCTCAGCGCAGTAATTTGGAATCCAGCACCACCGACGACTCACCGATCACGCTCTCGGCCAACTGCACGAACTCAGGGGTGTTGATGCTGTTCACCCGCATCACCGCCTGGGCCAGATCGTCCAGGGAGCGCTTATTGTGGGTCTTCACGCGAATCTCACGGTCCAGCTCCTGCAACACCACCACCGAACGCGCCAGCGTCGCGCCGTTGACGTGCTCGCCTTTGAGCGTGGTGACGTCTTTGCCTTCCTTGGTCAGCCGCGCCTGGATTGCCGCATAGCGTTCATCGGTGATGCCGCCGGCACGTCGCATCAGTTCAATCGCGTAGTACTCGCCCAAACCCTCGCTGATCCAGTCACTGCTGTCGTGGTCATTAAAGCGCCCGATGGCCTGCACCACTTCGCGCAGCAACGGGCTGCTGCCATTTTCGCCAACGAGCGGCGTGCGGCTGTTGAGGTAGATCGAATCGCGTAACGAATAAGCCCCTCGCCGCATCGGGTCACTGGCACCGACGATCAACAGTTTGCCGGGATGGCGCGGGAAGGCGGCTTCCACCTGGGGCCAGACAAACGTCAGCAACGTCAGCACGTCCATGCGACGCATGCCCTGACCCTTGGGCGAGGCCACGGTGACGTCGGTTTCACCCAGGCGCAGGCGACGGCTGCCGAGGTTGCCCGCCAGCATCCAGCCGGTGGGGCGGTCGAACAGGCGGGAGACGTTATCGATGCGAAATTTGTTTTGGCCAATGCGTGGCCAGGCGGTTTCGACGCTCTTCCACCCCGTCGGCAGTTCGAACAGCAGGCGTGAGACCAGCTCGATGCCGTCTTGCTGGTCGAGACGTGCGGCCGGCACCAGGTCTTCGCCGCGCAGTAACGCCCAGGCGGGCGTGATCCGTGTGTCATAAACGCCAGGCTTGCGGGCATGGGCCAGGCGCACCCGGTAGGTCAGGCTGGCCTTGTCGGCGCTGGGTTGCCACAGGCCACGGTTGCCGGTGACCTGCCACTGGCCATCGGCCTTGAAGTCGCTGTAGCCACCGTCGCGGCCCAGGTCGAAGTTCAGGCTGCGCACCGCCGCGCCCTGGGACAGGCTGACGCGCACCTCGGCCTGCTGGCTTTGGGGCAACAGCTTGATGTGGTAATCCAGGTCGACTTTCTTCGCGCACCAGCCCGGCCCGCTCAGCGCCAGCACGACCAGGCCCGCTGCACACTTGGCGGCCACCTTCATACACACTCCTCGTTCAGCCTGCGCGGAAAATCAGGTAATCCTCCCAGTCATCCTCGGGCACGCTGCCTTCGCTGAGCATGCGCCCGGACTGGGAAATGCGTTCGTGGTGCACCGCGTCACGGTCGCCGCAGACCAGGTGATGCCACAGCGGCAAGTCCTTGCGCTCGCTGACCAGGCGGTAACCGCAGGTCGGCGGCAACCATTTGAATTGGTCGGCCTGGCCCGGCGTGAGCTGGATGCAGTCGGGCACCGAGGCGCGACGGTTGGGGTAATCGGTGCACTGGCAGGTTTTCAGGTCGAGCAGTTTGCAGGCAATACGCGTGTAATAGACGCTGTTGTCGTCTTCATCCTCAAGCTTTTGCAGGCAGCACAGGCCACAGCCGTCGCACAATGACTCCCACTCCTCTTGGTCGAGGTGCTCAAGGGTTTTGCGTATCCAGAAAGGTTCGACTTTGGCGGCCATGGCTCTGCATCAGTATCGGAAGGTGAAAAGGCCGCCAGTCTAGTGCCCAAGCCCGTTGGGGCCAAGCGCTTACGACTGACGGTGTTGCAAGGCTTGTCAGGCCTGGGTGGGCGCAGTAGCTTTGAATCCCGGTTTTTTCATCAGGATCTGTCCATGAGCAATAACCCCCGCGTTGCCGATTATCCGATCCACACCCAGTTCACCGAACGCTGGTCGCCCCGCGCCTTTACCGGCGAGAGCATCCCGCAGGAAACGCTGCTGAGTTTCTTCGAAGCCGCACGCTGGGCGCCTTCGGCCTACAACTCGCAGCCGTGGCGGTTTCTGTACGCGCGCCGTGACACGCCGGATTGGGAGCGTTTCCTGGGCTTGCTGAATGAATTCAACCGCAATTGGGCGCAGCATGCGTCGGCCCTGGTGATCATCGCGTCGAAAACCGACTTCATCGCCCCCGGCGCCACCGAAGAAACCCCGGCGCTGTGGCACACCTTTGACACCGGCTCGGCCTGGGGCCACCTGGCGCTACAAGCCAGCCTCAGTGGCTGGCACACCCACGGCATGGCCGGTTTCGATAAGGAACTGACCCGCAAGGAGCTGAAGATTCCCCAGGGTTATGCGCTGCATGCAGCCGTGGCGGTGGGCAAGTTGGGAGACAAGTCGAGTTTGCCGGAGTACCTGCAAGGGCGCGAAATGCCGAGCCCGCGCAAGCCGTTGAGCGAGCTGGTGTCCGAGGGTGACTTCAGTCTCTAAGACTTGCATACACTCAATGTGGGAGCGGGCTTGCTCGCGAATGCGGTGGATCAGTCAACACATTTGGTGGCTGCCACACCGCATTCGCGAGCAAGCCCGCTCCCACATTTTTTCCGCGTTTTGTCAGTAACCGCGCTCGAAATCCACTTCCCCGCGCAATGCTTGCTTGGCCTGATACGCCCGCAGGTTCTGCACAAACAACTCCACCATCATCGGCGGCGAAGTCGGCGCCGAGCTGTGCCCGGTCAACAGCAAACCCCACGCCGTCCAGAACGGGTGGCGTTGCGGCAAAGGCTCCTGGCGGCACACGTCAATCACCGCGCCGGCCAGGTGCCCTTCTTTGAGCGCCTCGACCAGGTCGGCGTCCACCACCGCCACGCCGCGCCCAACGTTGATAAACAACCCGGTGGGCTTGAATTGCTTGAACAGCGCCGCGTCGTACAAATCATGGGTATCAGGCGTGTTGGGTAGCAGGTTGATCACGTAATCCACCTCCCCCACCAGCCGGCCCAATTGGTCCAGCCCCGCCACTTCGATAAACGGTGCCTGCTCGCGGGCCTGGCTGGCGATGCCATACAGTTGCACGCCAAACGGCAGCAAAAACTCGGCCACGCTCTGGCCAATGTCACCGGTGCCAACGATCAGCGCCTTGCGCCCCGCCAGGCTCTGGCCCATGCGGTTATCCCACTTGCGCTCCACCTGGCTGACCAGCCGCGCCAGCACTTCGCGCTCGTGGCCCAGCATGTAGGTGAGGACAAACTCGGCCATGACCTGGCCAAAAATGCCTACCGCGCGGGTCAGACGATAGTCGCGGGGCAAGCCATCGGCCAACAGTGGCGTGATGTCCGCCCAGGTCGATTGCAGCCATTGCGGGTGATGGCCCTGGCGCAGCAGGGTCGCCAACAGATCGGGCTGGCCCAGCCACACCGGGCAGTCGGCGGCCAGGCGCGAAAGCTCGGCCGAGTCGCCGCTGGTCAGCACTTCAAGGTCTGGGGCGGCATCCCTGAGCAATTGGGCGTAGAGCGGATGATCCTGTTCAGCAATCAGAACACGCATGGTTCAAACCTTTGAAAAAACAGTGCAGACGGCCGCCCGCATCCTTACGGCCACCGTCCTCTAATACGATTCCATTGAAGCTGTGCCCTGAGGCGGGCACTGGTCGATCACATCGGGTCGTTGCGGCGCAGCAGCTCTTCGGGCAAGTGCTCGATGTACTCGTCCTCGGCCGGTGGCATCTGCAGGTGGTAGCCCTGCTTGTCGAGGTTTTCCAGCACCACGGTGATGTCTTCGCGCGACAGCTTGCGCTCCGGCGTCAGCACCATGTCAAAGGCGTGATGCGCCTTGCCGAAGGCTTCCATCAACGGCTCGGGCACGCGCTCCAGGGCATCGCTTTTGAGCACGTAGAGGTACATGCCGTCTTTTTTCTTGCTGCGGTAGATGGAGCAAATACGTTTCAAGGCTGTTCTCCGGCATTGGCCAGGCTGTCGAGCAACGCCTGGCCCATCAACTCGCGGCGCCAGCCACGCAGCGAGTCTGGCAATTGGTAAGGCCCATCGGGGTAGCCGCTTTTAACCAGGGCTTCGAGGGTTTTCTTGCGCAGCATCAGTTCCGGCGCCATGTCCAGGCGCTCGGCGAAGGTTTGGCCCAGGGCCCGCAGTTGCTTGATCAGCGCGGCGGCGTCCACGGGCAAAGGCTCAGCCACGGCAGGCGGCCATTGGTCCATGGGCACGCTACCGGCGCGCTTGATCAGGTCCAGCAGGAACTGGCCGTCCTGGCGCACGGTGCGCGGGTGCATGTCTTCGATCTTGCCCAGGGCGGCGAGGTTATCCGGCTGGGATTTGGCCAAGGGCCACAACGAGTGTTCGCGAACGATGCGGTTGCGCGGCAAGTCGCGGGCACGGGCCTGCTGCTCGCGCCAGGCGCACAGTTCACGCAGCACCGCAAGTTGAGCACGGGACAATTTCCACGCCAGCTTGGCGTCGCGGTACAGCTCGTAGGGGTCGATCTCGCGGCGCAGGTTGGCCACCAGTTCGGCGCCGTCTTCCAATACCCAGGCGTATTTGTCGTCCGACAGTTGCGGGCGCAGGCGGGTGTAAACCTCGGCCAGGTGCACCGCGTCTTCGGCGGCGTAGCTGATCTGCGTCTCCGACAATGGCCGCTGCAGCCAGTCGGAGCGGGTTTCACCCTTGGGCAGCTCGATATCCAACACCGCCTGCACCAGGCGCGAGTAGCCCATGGAGAAACCGAGGTTGAGGTACGCCGCCGCCAATTGGGTGTCGAACAACGGCACCGGCAAGCTGCCGGTCAGGCGCAACAGCACTTCCAGGTCTTCGCTGCAGGCGTGCACCACCTTGATCACCGCTGGGTTTTCCAGCAAGGCGGCCAAAGGTTGCCAATTGTCGATGGTCAGGGGGTCGATCAGGTAAGCGCGCACGCCATCACCGATCTGGATCAGCCCGGCAATAGGGTAAAAGGTGTCGACCCGCATGAATTCGGTGTCGAGGGCGACGAATGGCAACTGCTGCCATTGGGCGCAATGCTGGCCGAGGCTATCGTTGTCGCAGATCCAGTGAATATCGATGGCCACACGGCTCTCCCTTGAAGAATGGCGCGCAGTATATATCGCGAAAGGGGCTTGCGAGCATCCGCAGTGCACACGCCATCATGAAAACTCCGACAGGAGATGAAGAATAGTCCGACAAAGGGACGTTATCCTCTCTTACGCAAAACGTAGACGCACCATAGTCGCGAGCCCGGCAGGAACTCTTGGTAGTTGAGGATTTTGAAGCCGGCTTGGCGAAACTCGCTCTCTACCGGCGTGCCCACGTTCACGGCCACAATCACGGTGTCGCGGCTGACGCGGTGAAACTCATGCAACAACATGAGTCGCGCATCGCTGTCGGGCACATGGCGAAACAAATCCAGGCAGAAAATGCAGTCCACCGCATTTGCCGAAAGGCCAATGGAAAACGCCGAGCCCTGGAATGTTTTGACACGCTTGAGCAACGCGCCCGGGTGATGGGTGCGCGCGTGATCGAGCATCGCCTGGGAGTTGTCCGAGGCCAGGATCACGCGGTTGACGTGTTCGGCCAGCACCGGCCAGAAGCGCCCGGAACCGCACGCCAGGTCGAGGATAAGCCCAGGCTCGCCCGCCACCTTCAGGGCTTGGCGCACCAGCCGCGCATCGCGCCACGCCGACAGGCGCTGCAAGAGCCTGGGCGGACGCGGGTCGCCACAGCCCCTGGCATGCTCACGGTCATAGCGCTCGGTGAATTCGGTCTCGATGGAGGATGGAGGTTGTGGCGACATCGCGGGCTCATGTGAATGAAACGGTAGTAAACGACCTTGATTCGCAGCTTAACCGCCGCAACGTGAAAAAAAGGTCGAAAGCCCCACCCCGCGAAAATCGATCATGCCTGGTGCAAATACCAGCGCCAATCCTGCTCCCCCACCTCGCCCATGAACTGGCGGTATTCGGCACGTTTGACCGCCAGGTAAACGCCGAGGAATTCACGCCCGAACGCGTCCGGTGCCCAGTGGGACGTTTCCAGCGCACGCAAGGTGGTCAGCCAGTCGGTGGGCAGCAGTTCGTTGGCCTGGGCATAACCGTTGCCTTCCACCGGGGCACCAGGGTCGAGCTGTTCGCGGATGCCTCGATGAATGCCGGCCAGGATCGCGGCGGCCGCCAGGTAGGGGTTGGCGTCGGCGCCGCAGATACGGTGTTCGATATGCCGGGACTGGGCCGGGCCACCGGGCACGCGCAGGCTGACGGTGCGGTTGTCCACACCCCAGGTGGCGGCGAGCGGCGCATAGCTGTTGGTTTGGAAGCGCCGATAAGAGTTGGCGTTGGGGCAGAACATCAACAGTGAATCGAGCAAGGTACTGAGCATGCCGCCCACGGCCTGGCGCAGCAGCGGCGTGCCGTCGACCGCTTCACTGGCAAACAGGTTATTGCCCTGGGCATCGGCCAGGCTGACGTGCATGTGCATGCCGGTGCCGGCCAGGTCGTCGAACGGCTTGGCCATGAAACAGGCGGTCATTCCATGCTTGTGCGCCACGCCCTTGACCAGGCGCTTGTAGCGCACGGCTTCGTCCATCGCCTGCAGCGCATCGGTGCGGTGTTCGAGGGTGATTTCCACTTGGCCCGGCGCGTACTCGGAGATGGCCGTGCGCGCCGGAATCCCTTGCAGCTTGCAGGCGCTGTAGAGGTCAGCAAGAAACGGCTCGATCTGCTCCAGCTCGCGCAGGCCGTAGACTTGCGTCGAGCGCGGGCGATTGCCATCCACATCCCGCGCCGGTTGCGGGCGGCCGTTGCTGTCGGGCTTCTGGTCGAGCAGGTAGAACTCCAGCTCGGCCGCCATTACCGGGTAATAACCGTCGTCCTTGAGCGCCTCGATAACATTGGCCAGCAGGTGCCTGGGGTCGGCCACGGTGGCGGGCAGACCTTCGGTGGGGTGCATGCTGACTTGCACCGCCGCGGTGGGGATCAAGCGCCACGGCATGCGTTGCAAGCTGCCGCTGATCGGGTAGGCGCGGCAGTCGATATCCCCCACCTCCCAGACCAGCCCGGAGTTTTCTACGTCATCGCCATTGATGGTCAGGCCGAGGATGGTGCTGGGCAATGGCCGGCCACTTTCGTACACCGCCAGCAGTTCGTCGCGGTGCAGCAGCTTGCCGCGCGGTACGCCATTGTTATCAAGGATAAACAGCTCGAACATCTCAATGTCGGGGTTCTGTTCAAGGAACGCCTGGGCTTCGTGCAGGCTGGCAAAAACACTCATGGGAATTCTCATACGTTTGTATCAGGCAAGCGCGCAGGCGCCGCCAGGCAGATGCGCACAGGTGCGCGTCATCCATGTGGGTAGATCAACGTAGGAGAGAGGTATCTGGCGGGCGCGCGTGTCGGCAATGGAACAAGGCCCAGAACGCAAGCGCAGACGGCAATGTCGCGGTGTGGTTGTCGGGGCGAACGTGCATGCGCAAGTCACAGTGATAGAGATACCGGAGCGTCACACGCCGGGAAATGCGGGTCAATTCAGGCTTGACGGAGTTTGGTTGCAGTTTGGCTAAACATTCTGCCTGTAGGAGCGAGCTTGCTCGCGAAGATCGTGAACGATAACGCGGGGTGCCTGATTCAAAGCGGCGCACTCAGGTTTTTCGCGAGCAAGCTCGCTCCTACAAAAAACGGGCATTATGGCGGCTTCGACCGTGCCCTAAGGATTCGACTCCATGAAAGCGCCTCTGGCCCTCTGTGTACTGGCAAGCCTGGCCAATGTCGCCCAGGCCGACACCGCCGCGTCACGCCTTGACGAAGTGATTGCACGCAGCACCCTCACCGTGTGCACCACCGGCGACTACAAGCCTTACACCTCACTGCGCAGCGACGGCGGCTACGAAGGCATCGACATTGCCATGGCCGAGTCCCTGGCCAAGAGCCTCAACGCCAAAATCAACTGGGTGCCCACCACCTGGAAAACCCTGATGCCAGACTTTCTGGCCCAACGCTGCGACATCGCCGTGGGCGGTATTTCCGTGTCGTTGGAACGTCAGAAAAAAGCCTTCTTCAGCCAGTCGCTCGGGGTCGATGGCAAGATCCCACTGGTACGCTGCGCCGACGTGCAGCGCTACCAGACGGTGGAACAGATCAACCAGCCCCAGGTGCGAGTGATCGAACCGGCCGGTGGTACCAACGAAGTATTTGCCCGCGCGCACCTGGGCCAGACGCAGATTCGCCTGCATGACAATGTGACGATTTTTGATGAACTGCTGGCGAGCAAGGCCGATGTGATGATTACCGACGCCAGCGAGGCGCGCTATCAACAGAAGCTCAAGCCTGGGTTGTGTGCGGTCAACCCGGAGCAACCCATGCAGTACAGTGAAAAAGCCTTTTTGCTGCCGCGCGATGATGTGGCCTGGAAGAGTTATGTGGATCAGTGGTTGCATTTGAATGTGGCGACCGGGGCGTATGCGGGGATTGTGGGGCAGTGGTTGGCTGCGCCATAAATGTGGACCCACAATCCAAATGTGGGAGCTGGCTTGCCTGCGATTTGGCCATAAGTACCTACACAAAAAGCTGCTGCCGCCCAAGGTAACCACGATGCGAAGCGAGCCGCTCTTGCTCTTGATCTGCTTT
>NZ_LYSO01000174.1:0-9129 GCF_001728935.1 Pseudomonas sp. AP42 | reverse complement strand
CAAGCAGATCAAGAGCAAGAGCGGCTCGCTTCGCATAGTGGTTAGCGTTGAGCACTACAGCGTTGTGTAGAGACCGATGCACATGGGCCTATAGCCAATTTCAAGATGCTTTTTCCAACCGGAACAAGCTGTTACTGTACCGATCATAAAGCCCAAGCCGCCCGGATCGGATCTCTGACTTGAAGCGTCCCCTCCTTCTACTAATAAGCCTGGCCTTGAGCTTTGCGGCGAACGCGACGATCACCGAGAGCCACGGTTATGCGCAGTTCGGCACACTCAAGTACCCGGCCAAATTCACCCATTACGATTGGGTAAACCCAGCAGCGCCCAAAGGCGGGACATTGCGGGTGATGGCATTTGGCACCTTCGATACGCTCAACCCCTATACCTTCAAAGGTTCAAGCCCGGTTTCCACCGCCAACTTCCTGCAGTACGGCGTCAACGAGCTCAATGAACCCTTGATGGTGGGCACCGGGCAATACGCGCCGTCCGGCGATGAGCCCACCTCCAGCTATGGCCTGATTGCCCAATCGGTGGAATACAGCGAGGACCGCAGTTGGGTGGTGTTCAACCTGCGCCCCGAAGCGCGCTTTCACGACGGCAAGCCGATTACCGCCGATGATGTGGCGTTCTCCTATCGCACCCTGCTGACCGAAGGCCACCCGCAATACCGCACCAACCTGCAGGAAGTGGCCCGGGTCGACATTCTCAACCCACACCGTATCCGCTTTGTGTTCAAGCGCGCCGGCAACCCCCTGCTGATCCTGCGTCTGGGCGAGTTGCCGGTGCTGCCCCAGCACTATTGGAAAAACCGTGACTTCAAGGCCACCACTTTCGAACCGCCCCTGGGCAGTGGGCCTTACCGCATCACCAAGGTGGCGCCTGGGCGGCAACTGGTGTTTGAACGGGTCAAGGATTACTGGGGCAAAGACCTGCCGGTCAACCAGGGTTTCTATAACTACGACAAAGTCGAAGTGGAGTTCTATCGCGACAGCGACGTGGCCTTTGAAGCCTTCAAGGCCGGTGAATTCGATATTTATATCGAGCATCAGGCCAAGAACTGGGCCACAGGCTACAACTTCCCGGCGGTCAACCGCGGCGATGTGATCAAGGCGCAGATCGCCCATCAGATCCCCACCCAGAGCCAGGGCCTGTTCATGAATACTCGGCGACCGGCATTCAGCCAGGCCAAGGTCCGTGAAGCCCTGGGGTTGATGTTCGATTTTGAATGGACCAACCGCACGCTGTTCAGCAGCGCCTATAAGCGCTCGGTGAGCTATTACCCCAACAGTGAATTCTCGGCCACCGGCCTGCCCGTGGGCCATGAGTGGTTGATGCTCTCGCCCTACCGCGACCAACTGCCGGCCGCGCTGTTTACCCAGCCGTTCAACCTGCCGCACACCGACGGCCGCGGCATCCCCCGCGAAACCCTGCGCCAGGCTCTGGCCCTGCTCAGCGAGGCCGGCTGGAAACTGTCGGGGCAGCGCCTGCTGGACAAGGACGGGCAACCGCTGCGCCTGGAAATCCTGCTGGTCAACCCGAACCTTGAGCGCATCCTGCAACCTTATGTCGAAAATCTGACCCGCATCGGCGTCGACGCCCGCTTGCGCACCGTTGACCGCGCACAGTACAAACAGCGCCTCGATCAATTCGATTTCGACATGATTCTGATGACCCTCAACCAGACCTTGAGCCCCGGCCTTGAACAGTGGCAGTACTTCCACTCCAGCCAGGCCGCAATCAAGGGCAGCAAGAATTACGCCGGTATCGCCAACCCGGTGGTCGACCACCTGCTGGACCAACTGCTGGCGGCGCAGACCCGCGAAGAACAACTGGCCGCCGGCCGCGCCCTGGACCGTGTGCTGCTGTGGCAGCACTACAGCATCCCCAACTGGTACCTCAACTATCATCGCCTGGCGTACCGCAACCGGTTCGCCTTCGTCACCACGCCGCCCTACAGCCTGGGCCTGAGCGCGTGGTGGCTGAAAGCTTCGGAGAAAGCCCAATGATGTCCTTGCGTACTACCCTGCTCGCCAGCCTGTTGCTGTGCACCGCGGCGCACGCCGCGCCACAACATGCGCTGACCCTCTACAACGAGCCCCCCAAGTACCCCGCCGACTTCAAGCATTTTGACTACGTAAACCCCGACGCCCCCAAGGGCGGCACCTTCCGCGAATCGGCCATGGGCGGCTTCGACAGCCTCAACCCCTACATCAGCAAGGGCGTGCCAGCGGACAACCTGCCGCTGATCTACGACACCCTGGCCACGCAGAGCCTGGACGAACCCATCACCGAATACGGCCTGGTGGCCGGCAAGATCGAAAAAGCCCCGGACAACAGCTGGGTGCGCTTCTACCTGCGCCCCGAAGCGCGCTTCCATGACGGCCACCCGATCCGCGCCGAAGACGTCGTATTCACCTTCCAGACCCTGATCAAGGAAGGCAACCCGCTGTACCGCAACTACTACGCCGACGTCGATGAGGTGGTGGCCGAAGACCCGTTGCGCGTGCTGTTCAAGTTCAAGCGCACCAACAACCGCGAGTTGCCGTTGATCCTTGGGCAGTTGCCCGTGCTGCCCAAACATTGGTGGGCGAGCCGGGATTTCTCCAAGGGCAACCTGGAAATCCCCCTGGGCAGCGGGCCTTACCAGGTGGCGGAGGTCAAGCCGGGCCGCATGATTCGCTACGAGCGCGTCAAGGATTATTGGGCCAAGGACCTGCCGGTCAATAAGGGCTTCTATAACTTCGATACCCGCATCACCGATTACTACCGCGACAGCACCGTCTCCCTGGAAGCCTTGAAGGCCGGGCAGTTCGACTACTGGCTGGAGTTCAGCGCAAAGAACTGGGCCAATGCCTACAACATTCCAGCGGTGAAAGAAGGCCGCTTGATCAAGGAAGAAATCCCCAACGGCAACCCCACCGGCATGCAGGGTTTTGTGTTCAACATGCGCAAGCCGATGTTCCAGGACGTGCGGGTGCGCAAGGCCATCAGCCTGTTGCTGGATTTCGAATGGAGCAACAAGCAACTGTTCAACGGTGCCTACACCCGTACCCGCAGCTATTTCGAAAACTCGGAAATGGCCGCCACCGGCTTACCCGGTCCGGACGAGCTGGCGATCCTTGAGCCGCTGCGTGACAAGATCCCTGGCGAAGTCTTTACCCAGGCCTTCGAACCGTCCCACACCGACGGCAGCGGCATGATTCGCACCCAACAGCGCGAGGCCTACCAACTGCTGCAAGAGGCAGGCTGGAAGATTGTCGACGACAAAATGGTCGACAGCACCGGCAAGCCCGTGACCATCGAGTTCCTGCTGGCCCAGACCGAGTTCGAGCGCATCCTGCTGCCGTTCAAGCGCAACCTGGCAGACCTGGGCATCGACCTGGTGATTCGTCGCGTGGACGTCTCGCAGTTCATCAACCGCCTGCGCTCGCGCGACTTCGACATGCTGGTGGGCAGCTTCCCGCAATCCACCTCGCCGGGTAACGAGCAGCGCGAGTTCTGGAAATCCTCCAGCGCCGACAAGCCCGGCAGCCGCAACTACATGGGCCTCAAGGACCCCGCCGTCGACCAGTTGGTGGAAGAGTTGATCGACGCCGGTTCGCGCCAGAGCCTGATCGCCCACGCCAGGGCGCTGGATCGTGTGCTGCAGTTCGGTTACTACGTGATCCCCAACTGGCACATCAAGACCTTCCGTGTTGCGTACTGGGACCACCTGGGCCACCCCAAGGTCTCGCCACGCTACGACGTCGGCACCGCTACCTGGTGGGCTAAACCCGACGTCAAACCGGCGGTATCCCTCGACACCACGCAGAACGCCGATGCGGCGAGCGGAGGCAATTGAATGCTGGCCTATATTGCTCGCCGCCTGTTACTGATCATCCCCACGCTGTTCGGGATCCTGCTGATCAACTTCGTCATCATCCAGGCCGCGCCCGGCGGCCCGGTGGAGCAAATGATCGCCAAGCTCGAAGGCTTCGACGGCGCCACCAGCCGCATTGCCGGCGGCGGGGCCGAAGTCGCGGTGGCCGGCTCCAGCTATCGTGGCGCCCAAGGCCTGGACCCGGCGCTGATCAAGGAAATCGAAAAGATGTACGGCTTCGACAAGTCGGCGCCGGAACGCTTGTGGATCATGGTCAAGAACTACGCCCAGCTGGACTTCGGTGACAGCTTTTTCCGCGACGCCAAGGTCATCGACCTGATCAAGGAGAAGATGCCGGTGTCCATTTCCCTCGGGTTATGGAGCACCCTGATCATGTACCTGGTGTCCATCCCCCTGGGGATCGCCAAGGCCACGCGCCACGGCAGCCATTTCGATGTGTGGACCAGCTCGGCGATCATCGTCGGCTATGCGATCCCGGCGTTCCTGTTTGCGATTTTGCTGATCGTGGTGTTTGCCGGTGGCAGTTATTTCGACTGGTTTCCCTTGCGCGGGCTCACCTCCAACAACTTCGACGAGTTGAGTTGGGGCGGCAAGATCCTCGATTACTTCTGGCACCTAGCGCTGCCCGTCACCGCCCTGGTGATCGGCAACTTCGCGACCATGACCCTGCTGACCAAGAACAGCTTTCTCGACGAGATCAACAAACAGTACGTGGTCACCGCCAAGGCCAAGGGCCTGACCAACCGCCGCGTGCTGTATGGCCACGTGTTCCGCAACGCCATGCTGTTGGTGATCGCCGGTTTCCCTTCGGCCTTCATTGGCATCTTCTTTACCGGCTCGTTGCTGGTGGAGGTGATCTTCTCCCTCGACGGCCTGGGCCTGATGAGCTTTGAAGCGGCGATCAACCGTGACTACCCGGTGGTGTTCGGCACGCTGTTTATCTTCACCCTGCTGGGGCTGATCGTGAAACTGATCGGCGACCTCACTTACACCCTGGTCGATCCGCGTATCGACTTTGCCAGCCGGGAGCATTGAGATGAACCTGTCCCCCCTCAATCGCCGCCGGTTCGAGCGGTTCAAGGCCAACAAGCGTGGCTGGTGGTCGCTGTGGCTGTTCCTGGTGTTGTTCGTGCTGAGCCTGGGCGCCGAGTTGATCGCCAACGACAAGCCCCTGGCAGTGCACTTCGACGGCGGCTGGTACTTTCCGGCGCTCAAGCGCTACCCGGAGACCACCTTCGGCGGTGAATTCCCGCTGGAAGCCAACTACAAGAGCCCGTATATCCAGGAACTGCTCAAGGCCAAGGACGCCTGGACCTTGTGGGCGCCGATTCCGTTCAGCTACCAGAGCATCAATTACGACCTGAAAGTGCCGGCCCCGGCGCCGCCGTCCTCGGTCAACCTGCTGGGCACCGATGACCAGGGGCGCGATGTGCTGGCGCGGGTGATCTACGGCTTTCGCGTGTCAGTGCTCTTCGCCCTGACCCTGACCATCCTCAGCTCAATCATCGGCGTGATTGCCGGCGCCTTGCAGGGCTTTTATGGCGGCTGGGTCGACCTGGCCGGGCAGCGTTTCCTGGAAATCTGGTCCGGCTTGCCGGTGCTCTACCTGCTGATCATCCTGGCTAGCTTCGTGCAGCCCAACTTCTGGTGGCTGCTGGGGATCATGTTGCTGTTTTCGTGGATGAGCCTGGTGGATGTGGTGCGCGCCGAGTTCCTGCGTGGGCGCAACCTGGAGTACGTGCGGGCGGCGCGGGCGTTGGGCATGCAGAACGGCGCGATCATGTTTCGCCACATCCTGCCCAATGCGATGGTCTCGACCATGACCTTCCTGCCCTTCATCCTCACCGGCGCCATTGGCACCCTCACCGCCCTGGACTTTCTCGGCTTCGGGCTGCCGGCAGGTTCGCCGTCGCTGGGTGAGCTGGTGGCCCAGGGCAAATCCAACCTGCAAGCGCCGTGGCTGGGCATGAGTGCCTTTGCGGTGCTGGCGATCATGTTGAGCTTGTTGGTGTTTATCGGCGAGTCCGCTCGCGATGCGTTCGACCCGAGGAAATGAGATGAATCCGGACAATCTGATCGAAATCCGCGACCTCAGTGTCGAGTTCGTCACCGGCGAGCATCATCACCGCGTGGTCAACCACGTCAGTTTCGACATCAAGCGCGGCGAAACCCTGGCGCTGGTGGGCGAAAGCGGTTCGGGTAAATCGGTCACCGCCCATTCGATCCTGCGCCTGCTGCCCTACCCGTTGGCCAGGCATCCGTCTGGCACCATCGAATATTCAGGACAAGACCTGCTGACGCTCAAAGAGAAGACCCTGCGGCATATACGCGGCAATCGTATTGCGATGATCTTCCAGGAGCCGATGACCTCGTTGAACCCGCTGCACTCCATCGAAAAACAGATCAACGAAGTGCTCGGGCTGCACAAGGGCCTGACTGGCAAGGTCGCCACCCAGCGCACGTTGGAGTTGCTGGAACTGGTGGGCATCCCCGAGCCCCACAAACGCCTCAAGGCCCTGCCCCATGAGCTGTCGGGCGGCCAGCGCCAGCGGGTGATGATCGCCATGGCCTTGGCCAACGAGCCTGAGCTGTTGATTGCAGACGAGCCGACCACCGCCCTCGACGTCACCGTACAGTTGAAGATTCTGGAATTGCTCAAGGAGCTGCAGGCGCGGCTGGGCATGGCGCTGTTGCTGATCAGCCACGACCTCAACCTGGTACGGCGTATCGCTCACCGCGTTTGCGTGATGCAGCAAGGTTGCATCGTGGAACAGGCCGATTGCGAGACGCTGTTCCAGTCGCCCCAGCATCCCTACACCCAGGAATTGCTTGCTGCGGAGCCCAGTGGCGGTCCGGCCAACAACACGGTCGGCCCACCGCTGCTGGAAGTGGACGACCTGAAAGTCTGGTTTCCGATCAAAAAAGGCTTTTTGCGCAACACCGTGGATTACGTCAAGGCCGTGGACGGCATCAACTTCAGCCTGCCCCAGGGGCAAACCCTGGGCATCGTGGGTGAAAGTGGCTCGGGCAAATCCACCCTGGGCCTGGCGATTTTGCGCCTGATCGGCAGCCAGGGCGGGATTCGCTTCGAAGGCCAGCAACTGGACCGCCTCAGCCAACAGCAGGTGCGCCCGTTGCGCCGGGAAATGCAGGTGGTGTTCCAAGACCCGTTCGGCAGCCTGAGCCCGCGCATGTGCGTCAGCGAGATCGTTGGCGAAGGCCTGCGCATCCACAAGATGGGCACGCCCGCCGAGCAGGAAGCGGCGATTATCGCGGCGCTCAAGGAAGTGGGCCTGGACCCCGAATCCCGGCATCGCTACCCCCATGAATTCTCCGGTGGCCAGCGCCAACGCATCGCCATTGCCCGAGCGCTGGTGCTCAAGCCTCGCCTGATCCTGCTGGACGAACCCACCTCGGCCCTGGACCGCACGGTACAACGCCAGGTGGTAGAGTTGCTGCGCGGCTTGCAGGCCAAGTACAACCTGACCTACCTGTTTATCAGCCATGACCTGGCGGTGGTGAAGGCACTGAGTCACCAATTGATGGTGGTCAAGCAAGGCCAGGTGGTGGAGCAAGGCGACGCCCGGGCTATTTTTGCCGACCCGCAGCATGCCTATACCCGGCAGTTGCTCAAGGCGGCTTTTCTGGTACCGGCCTGACGTAACGCGGATGCAAATGCAGGAGTACTAACGCTATGTCGCCGAGCCCTATCGCCCGCCCCGCAGACACGCCGCGCTTCTGGCGCGACGAACGCCTGCCGTTCATCGAAGCGCGCACCATCGCCGACGGGCGCAAGGTCACCTACACCCGGCACGCCCACGAGCATTTTTCCATCGGCGCGATCACCACCGGCTGCAGCTATTACCACTACGGCGCGCGCACCTTCGACATCAGCGCCGGCACCGTGGTGCTGATGAACCCCGGCGATGTGCATGCATGCAACCCCATCCATGACCAGCCCTGGTCCTACCACATGCTGTACCTCGACACGCCTTGGCTGACCGACCTGCAATACCAGTTGGGGTTCAGTACCGACCAGGGCTACCGGCCCTTCGACACGCCCCATACCCGCGACACCGCGCTGTACCACGGCTTGTTAGACCTGTACCGCACACTGGTGGATGAACAGGCCGAGTTGCTGCAAAAACAGAGCGCGCTGGTGAGTTACTTCACCGAGGTACAACAGCGCCTGAACCCTTCGTTGGCGCCGGTGCGCGAGGTCAATCACAAACTGGAACGCGCCGCCGACTACATCCGCGCCCACTGCACACAAGCCTTGAAACTCGAAGACATCTGCCAGGCCGCCGACTTGTCGCCGTCTTACCTGATCCGCGCGTTCAAACAGTATTACGGCTTGACGCCCCACGCCTACATGGTCAACCGACGCATCCAGTTCGCTCGCAGCCAACTGCGCAATGGCGCACTGATTGCCGACGTCGCCCTGGCCGCGGGCTTTGCCGACCAGGCGCACTTCCAGCGCACCTTCAAACAACACTTCGCGGCCACGCCGGGGCAATACCGCGAGAACCTCAAGCCATCAGCAAATAACCCACACTGGCCACCAGCAACGCGGCCATTGAGCGGTTGAACAGGCGCACACCTTTGGGGTTGTTCAAGTAGCGGCGCAAAAACGTCCCCGCATACGCCCAGCACGCCACCGACAGGTAGCAGATCACCAGGTAAAGCGCGGCAAACAACCACACCTGCGCCGCATCGCCATCGGCCACAAACAAGCCCATGCCTGCCACACACGCCAGCCAGGCTTTCGGGTTGAGCCACTGCATGATCGCGCCGTACAGCATCGACGGCGCGGTCTGTGCACCATCAGCGTCCAACCGGCCATCATCCACCGCCAGCTTCCACGCCATATACAACAAGAACGCGACTCCGCCCCAACGGATCAATCGGATCAGGATCGGCCAGCGCACCAGCACTTCATGCAGCCCCAGGCCAATCAGTACCAACAACAAGGTGAAACCTACGGCGGCGCCCAACACATGTTTCTGGCTGGCGACAAAACCGAAACGCGCACCGGCACTTAAAGCGACCACATTGACAGGCCCGGGAGTGATGGACGTGGCCAGGGCAAAAGCGGCCATGGAGAGGATCAAGCTCATTACAGTTCCTTGTGTGATGCCAACGATATTGAGATCACGGTAACGCGCACAAAGACGAGAGGTATTGAAGAAAATGCCCCTTTGTCTTTTAGAACGAGCGCTGTTGATTTACGCACCACCGCTAACCAC
>NZ_LYSO01000173.1:0-9400 GCF_001728935.1 Pseudomonas sp. AP42 | reverse complement strand
GCTTACTTTTGACTGGGCCGGCATTCCGGCTTTTCAAAAGTGAGCCGCTGTCAGAGCGGAACCCTAGGTGGCCGTTACCTAAACAACGGATATGTACCCGGTCTAACTGCGTTGACTATCAGGCCGTCTTCGCAGCGATGCGGCGACCCGACAAGCCAGCTCCCACATTTGAATCAAGTGCGTCAAAAAGATAGGCGCCGGCTGTCAGGCCGCCACGGGAGCAAGCTCCCTCGCCACAGGTCCAGTGTCGTCCCAAAATTGTGTAGATGCCTATGGCCATCGCGGGCAAGCCCGCTCCCACAGGGGATCTGTTCCTTGCACTGATTCTGTGGGCAGCCCACATGTTTTGCTCACTCTAAAAATCAGGCGATCTCGGCGACGACCGCTGCCAACGCTTTTGCAGGATCCGCCGCCTGGCTGATCGGACGGCCGATCACCAAGTAGTCCGAGCCCGCATCCAGGGCCTGGCGCGGGGTCAGGATGCGGCGCTGGTCATCCTGGGCGCTGCCGGTGGGACGGATACCCGGTGTCACCAGTTGCAACGACGGATGCGCGTTCTTCAGGGCCTGGGCTTCCAGGGCCGAGCACACCAGGCCGTCGAGGCCGGCTTTCTGGGCCAGGGCTGCCAGGCGCAACACTTGCACCTGCGGCTCGATATCCAGGCCAATGCCCGCCAGGTCTTCGCGCTCCATGCTGGTGAGCACGGTTACACCGATCAACAACGGTTTGGGGCCGCTGCGCTGTTCCAGCACTTCGCGGCAGGCGCTCATCATGCGCAGGCCACCGGAGCAGTGCACATTGACCATCCACACGCCCATCTCGGCCGCGGCTTTGACGGCCATCGCCGTGGTGTTGGGGATGTCATGGAATTTCAGGTCAAGGAACACTTCGAAGCCTTTGTCCCGCAGGGTGCCGACGATTTCCGCCGCGCAACTGGTGAACAGTTCCTTGCCGACCTTGACCCGGCAAAGCTTGGGGTCCAACTGGTCAGCCAGCTTCAGTGCGGCGTCACGGGTGGGGTAATCCAGGGCGACGATGATAGGAGTCTGGCAGACGGACATTGGAATGGGCTCTCAGGCAAGTCGAAATCGGCGCGGATTGTAGCGCAAGCAGCGCCGTTGCGGGATCCGATGATCGGTAAATACCGATCAAGCGCCCAATACCGGCGATTCAAGGCAATTGTTTCAACCCCGATACATTCACGACACGCCCCCAATACGCCGCCCGGCTAGCCTCGCGCACATGACCGCCCGCCCAGCACTTCCAGCCCTGGAACTGGGCGCCTATGCTGACAGCCACACTCAGGCAGATGACCTCGCTATGCATACCCCTTGCGACCCTGTAAACGAAGCGCCAAAAGACGCGGTGATCGCCGAAGACAAGCGCTGGAACACCCGTGCGCTGATTGTCGACGACGACGTGCCGATCCGCGAACTGCTGATCGACTACCTGGCACGCTTCAATATTCTCGCCTCGGGTGTCACCGACGGCACCGCCATGCGCCAGGCCATGCAAGCCGAAACCTTCGATGTGGTGGTACTCGACCTCATGCTGCCGGGCGAAGACGGGCTGACCTTATGCCGCTGGCTGCGCGCCGAGTCGGATATTCCGATTTTGATGCTCACCGCCCGTTGCGAACCCACCGACCGCATCATTGGCCTGGAACTGGGCGCTGATGACTATATGTCCAAGCCGTTCGAACCCCGAGAACTGGTCGCGCGTATCCAGACCATCCTGCGCCGGGTGCGTGATGACCGCACCGAACAGCGGGCCAATATCCGCTTCGACACTTGGCGCCTGAACAGCGTACTGCGCCAGCTGGTGGCCGATGACGGCCTGGTGGTGCCGCTGTCCAACGCCGAGTTTCGTTTGTTGTGGGTGTTTATCGAACGCCCGCGGCGTGTGCTGAGCCGCGAACAGCTGCTGGACGCGGCCCGTGGGCGCTCCATTGAGGCTTTCGACCGCAGCATCGACTTGCTGGTGTCGCGCCTGCGCCAGAAGCTGGGGGATGACCCCAAGGCTCCGCAATTGATCAAGACCGTACGCGGCGAAGGCTACCTGTTCGACGCCCGGGATATCGGCTGATGCGCGCCCCCTTCAACACGCTGTTCGGGCGACTGTTCGGCCTGTTGCTGGTGGCGATTGTGCTGGCCCATGTGCTGGCGTTCTTCTGGTTTCACCACTACGGCCCGCCGCCACCGCCCCGCGCGGCGTTCGTCGAACAACCGGACGGCAGCCTCACGCCCTTGCGCAAGGCGCCTCGCCCCTGGTTCGGCGGCCCGGTGGTGCCCCTGACGTTTCAATTTATCTCGCTGATCATCGCTGCCTGGTACGGCGCCAAACTGCTGAGCCGGCCGATCCAGCGCCTGAGCGCAGCGGCTGAGCGCCTGAGCGTCGACCTCGACAGCCCGCCCCTGGTGGAGTCCGGCCCTCGCGAGGCACGCCAGGCGGCCTCAACTTTCAACCTGATGCAAAAGCGCATCCGCGAACAAGTCAGCCAGCGCGCCCGCATGCTCGGCGCGGTCTCCCATGACCTGCGCACCCCGCTCTCGCGCCTCAAGCTGCGCCTGGAACAAATCGAAGACCCCAAGCTGCAAGGCCAGATGCGCCAGGACCTGGACGACATGATCGGCATGCTCGATGCCACCTTGAGCTACCTGCACGAACAGCGCACCAGCGAGACACGGCATTGGCTCGATGTGCAGGCATTAGTGGAATCTTTGAGTGAAAACGCCCAGGACCAAGGCCGCGACGTGCAGTTTTCGGGAACCTGTACGCCGTTGCAGGTACAGCCGATGGCCCTGCGTTCCTGCCTGAACAATTTGATCGACAACGCCCTGCGCTATGCCGGCACTGCCCGGGTGGAACTCGCCGACAGCCGCGGCGCACTGGTGATCCGGGTGATCGACCACGGCCCGGGAATCGCCGCCGATAAGCGCGAAGCGGTGTTCGAGCCGTTCTTTCGCTTGGAAGGGTCGCGCAACCGCAATTCGGGAGGGGTCGGTTTGGGGATGACTATTGCCAGGGAGGCCGTCGAGCGACTCGGCGGCCACCTGAGCCTGGAGGACACACCGGGCGGTGGGTTGACGGCGGTGATGTGGTTGCCGAGGGTTTGAAAACTCCCACCTGCCTGACGCGCCGCGATCCAAATGTGGGAGCTGGCTTGCCTGCGATTGCGTAGTGTCAGTCGATGAGGTGTTGGCTGGCCCAACGCTATCGCAGGCAAGCCAGCTCCCACAGGTACGGCGTCGCACCTACACCCATCAGTTACACGGTTTGTCTTCACGGCGCACCTGCGCCTGGCTCGCGCTCCAGTCTGTCAGCAGGCTGTAAGCCACCGCCAACAACGTCGGGCCAATAAACAGGCCGATAAAGCCGAACGCTATCAACCCACCAAACACACCCAACAACACGATCACCAACGGCAAGTTGCCGCCGCGGCTGATCAGGTACGGCTTGAGCACGTTATCCACGCCGCTGATCACGAACGTGCCCCACACGCCCAGGAATACTGCGTAGGTGTAATCACCCTTCCACGCCAGCCACGCCGTGGCCGGGATCCACACCAGCGGCGGCCCCATGGGAATCAGGCTGAGCAAGAAGGTCACGATACCCAGCACCAACGCGCCCGGCACGCCAGCGATCAGAAAGCCGATCAGCGCCAGCAGCGCCTGGGCCGCCGCGGTGCCGATCACACCATTGACCACCCGCTGCACCGTGCCGGCCACCAGTTCGATGTAATAGCCTGCACGCTCGCCAATCAGGCGCTCCAACAGGCGGTGCACAAACATCGCCAGGCGCGGCCCGTCACGGTAGAAAAAGAACACGAAGACCAGGCTCAGGGTCAGCTCAAGAATGCCGCCGCCGATTTGCGCACTGCGCGCCAACAACCAATTGCCGACCTGGCCCAGGTACGGCTTGATGCTGACCATCAGCGCCGCGCCTTGTTGATCAATGCTGTCCCATGTCGCCACCAGGCGCTCGCCTACGAAAGGGATCGACCCCAACCAGGTCGGCGCCTCGGGCAAGCCGTCGACCTGGATGTCCTTGATCAGCGCCACCGCATCACGCACATGGTCAGCCAGGTTGAACCCCAGCCACACCAATGGCACCGCCACCAGCAACATCCAGCCCAACGTCAGGATGCCGGCCGCCAGGGATTCCCGACCGCCGAGCCAACGGGTGAGCAGACGCATCAGCGGCCAACTGGCAAAGGCCAGCACCGCGCCCCAGAACAGCGCCGACCAGAACGGCGCCATGACCCAGAAGCTGGCACCAAACAGCACCAGCAGCAGGATTTGCACCAGCAGGCGATCGTTATTGAGCATCGGGTATCTCGAAAAGAAGGCTGTAGGAAGAGAGCTTAGGCGAACGGCGCGGGTCCGTTCGCCCTGTGGTGCTTAGCGTATCAGATGCAGATGCAGCCCTTGGGTTTCACCGCTGCCGGTTTCCAGACGGGCGGTGCGCACGCCCTTCTCTACCAGTGCCTGGCGCCAGGCCTCGGCCTGCGGCCCGCTCAGGCTGACGCGCAGGGTGGTGTCGAGGTTCAAGGCTCGGGATATCAAGGTCAGCCAGGTGTCATCCGGTTCGGCGCCCAGCGCGGGAAAATCCAGCTCGCCGGTGCTTTTGAGTTCACGCAGCAGGGTGGCCGAGGTGGGCAGCAGGTCGCCCAAGGGCGCGCTGGCGTCGAGTTGCTCCACATGCAGGTAGGCGCGGCGGTTACCACGGGTGATGCCATACAGCGCGACCAGGGAATTGTCCTGCGGGGCGGCCAGGCGTAGCAGCAGGTATTCCTGTTGGCCGTCAGCGCCCACCAGCTTGGCGTTGCCGAACACCTCGTTGGCCCACAGGCTGCTTTCGCCACAATCGCGGGCCTTGCACCAGAACAACAACTGCGCGCCCTTGGCCTGCAAGGCTTCGCGCGTTGCGGTAAAGGCAGCGCTGGAGCTGTGTTCAGCGGGCAGTTCATAGGTGATTGCAGTGGCGGGGCCGCGTGCGATGGCCTGCCCTTCATAACGCAACTGGCCGCTGATCTTGCGAATCGCGCCCATGGGGTAGATGCGTTCCTTGTCTTCAGCGGGGCGGTAATCGACGATTTGCGCATCAACCTGGCGGGTTACCGCCGGTAAATCCTGGCTGCCGGGCAGGTCGGCGGCAAATACCAGGGGGCTGAAACAGCAAAGGCCAAGGGCACGGATACATCCTTTACCCAGGCTCATCGGATCAGTGAGCCCTGGCCAATGTTGGTCACAGCGATATTGAGTGTGTTCATGGTTGACTCCCTTTCAATCCGCCCAGCCTCGGCAGTTGACCCCGCCAAGTCAAGGCGTGGAGAAGAACCGATTGAAACAGTCTGCAACAAGAGCCGCGCCGGGCTCGTCATTCAGGTGTAAATGATGGCCGCCTGGCAGCGTGGTGACCGTGAAGGGTAGCTGAGAAAGCAATTCGGGATGTTTCGCCAGCATGCCGTCAGCCGCGACCACCAACTGCGTAGGGCACCCTACCCGTCGCACGAAAGCCATGGCTTGTTCTTCGGTCAGGCGCATCGGTGACGCCAGGGTCAGGCGGCTATCGCTGCGCCAGGTGTAACCGCCGGGTACCGGCATCAAACCGCGCTGGGCCAGGAGCTGCGCCGCTTCACGGCTGACCGCCACCACGCCTTTCATCCGCGCCTCAACCGCTCGATCAAGGCTGTTGTAGACCGGCTTGCGCTTGTCTTGCAGGCTCAATTGCGCCTGCAACGCCATGCCCAGGCGCTCGGCCGCGCTCTCGCCGCTGGCGGTCGGCGGGATCACGCCGTCGATCAGGCCCAGGTGTGTCACCCGCTCCGGCAAGGCCCCGGCCAACACCAGGGAGACGATGGCGCCAAGAGAGTGGCCGAGTAATGCAAAACGTTTCCAACCCAGTTGCTCGGCCACCTGCAGCACGTCGTAGACGTAATCCCACAAGGCATAACCGGCGCCGACCGGGCGGTGCGCCGAATGCCCATGCCCCGCCATGTCCAATGCAACGATGCGCAGGCCGTGCAGCTTGGGCGCCAGGCGCGCAAAGCTGTTGGCGTTGTCCAGCCAGCCATGCAGGGCAATCACCGGCAGGCCGTCCTCAGGCCCGAACAGATGCGCGGCCAGTTCGATGTGCGGCAGGCTCAGGCGTACCTCTTCGACGGGCGTACTCATGCGCAATTGCGCTCACGGGCCTGCCAGCGAGCGAACAGCGTCTTGATCAAGGCAGCGGTGTCCTGAGGGCGTTCGAGCGGGAACATATGGCCCCCGGGCATGGTGAGCATTTCGCCCATGGGCAAGCGGTCGACGCCGCTGGCATGGTGGCGCATCACCACCCGGCTCTGGCGGCCACGCACCACGGCCAGCGGCACCTTCAACTGGCGCACCTGGCCCGGGCTGGTGTGGGGCACGCCGCGATAGATGCTGATTTCGGTGGCCGGGTCGAACCGCAGGCGCAGGCGGTCGCCCACTTGCTGCAGGCCATGTTGCAGGTACGCGTCAAAGCAATCGGGGTCGAAGCCACGGAACAGGGTCTTGCCGGCGAAGTAGCTGCGCGCGGTGTCCAGGTCGGTGAATTCTTCACGCCGGCCAAGCGTGCGCCCGGCTGGGGTGAGGCGGTCGATAAAGCCAAAGCGCTTGGCAGCGCGGATCACCCAGCGGTCTGCGCGGGTGAGCACCGGTGAATCCAGCATCACCACGCCCCGGTACAGGTGCGGGCAACGCATGGCCGCGTGCAAATGCAGCACGCCGCCCAGGGAATGGCCCACGCCCCATACCGGCTCTGGCTGCTGCTCCAGATGGTGGATCAGCTCGTCCACCAGGTTCTGCCAGTTATCATCCACCGGGAACCGGGGGTCGTGACCGTGCTGCGGCAGATGTGCCACTGCATATTCCGGGGCCAGGGCGGCAAACAGCTTGCCGTAAGTGGCCGAAGGGAAGCCATTGGCGTGGGTAAAAAACACATGCTGCGACATACAGTTTCCATCAACCAAAACAGAGGGAGATTGTCACCATGCCCGGCGCCTACAGCAATGACTGTAACTGCCAGGAATGATGACACTCACGCCACGCCTATCGCGAAGGCGGTTGTTCACCCAGCGGCACCACGGCCATGGTCAGGCGTGAGACACAACTGGCCTTGCCCTCGTCGCTGCTCAAGCGGATGTCCCACACCTGGGTGGTGCGCCCGATATGAATGGCCTTGGCCACCGCCGTCACCCGCCCGCTGCGCACACCGCGCAGGTGGTTGGCGTTGACCTCCAGGCCCACGCAATAGAACTTGCTGGCATCAATGCACAAATAGGCAGCCATGGAGCCGACACTTTCTGCCAGAACCACCGAGGCGCCGCCGTGCAGCAGGCCGTAGGGCTGATGGGTGCGGTGGTCGACCACCATACTGGCGGTGAGGGATTCGTCGTCGAAGCTTTCGAAACGAATATCCAGCAATTCACCGATGGTGTTTTTCTGGATCGCGTTGAGGTGTTCGATATTCGGTTGGGTACGCCACAGGCTCATACGGTTGTCCTTGTTGGTTTTATTACGGCCCTAATCCTGCCACAGAACGGTTTCGGCGCGCGCGCTCCACGCTTGCAAATGTGGCCCGTACGTCGACTCGATCACGTTGCGCTTGATCTTCAAGGTCGGCGTGAGAAAACCGTTTTCCACCGCCCAGTGATCTTTCACCACCACCAGTTGCCCCATGCGCTCATGCTTATCCAGGCCGGCATTCACCTGTGCCAGCCAACGCTGAAGGCCACTGCCCAGGGCGTGGCGGTCCTCGCCCGGCGCCGACAACACGCACAGCCCGATCGGTGCGCTGAGCCCCTCGCCGACCACACACACCTGTTCAATACGCGCATGTTCGGCCAGGCGGTTTTCAATCGGCGCCGGGGCCACGTATTTGCCTTTGCTGGTCTTGAAGATCTCCTTGAGGCGCCCGGTCAGGCGCAGACGACCGTCAGCGTCCTGCTCGCCCTTGTCACCCGTGCGCAGGAAGCCATCTGCGGTGAGGGTATCCGCGGTTTTCTGCGGGTCCTTGAAGTAGCCCATCATGGTCGCGCCACTGTGTACCTGCACTTCGCCTGACGGGTCGATACGCACTTGCACGCCTGGGCAGGGCTGGCCGATCCAACCGAGCCTTTGCCCGCCAGGGCGACACACATGGGAATAGCCGCAGTTTTCGGTCATGCCATACACCTCCAGCACATCCAGGCCCAGGCGCTGATACCAACGCAGCAACGCCTCTGGCACCGGCGCCGCGCCGGACAGAGCGATGCGCAGCGCATCCAGCCCCAGACCGGCGAGGACTTTATGGCCGACGCGCTTGCCGATAAAAGGCAGGCGCAACAAGGTATCGAGGCGTTTTTCCGGGATTTTGGCGTAGACGCCTAATTGGAATTTGATCCAGATACGCGGCACACCGAACAAGGCCGTCGGCCGCGCCCTGCGCAAATCGGTGAGGAAGGTCTCCAGGCTCTCGGCGAAAAAAACGGTTTGCCCGGTATAGATCGACGCCATTTCTACAAACATCCGCTCCGCCACATGGCACAGCGGCAGGTACGACAGCAGCCGGTCCCCCTCCCCCAGGCCGAACAACTCAGTACCGCGCGTGGCAGCAAAACCCAAGGCGCCGAAACTGTGCATCACCCCTTTAGGCAGACCGGTAGTACCGGAGGTGTAGATGATAGTGGCCAAGCTGGCGGCATCCGGCAGCGGGTTGTCCTGGATCGGAGAACAGGCTTGCAGGTCCGCCCAACTGAAATCGAAAGCCCCGCCAGGACACAGCGGCAGGCTGATAGTCGCCACCCCCGCAGGAACGCCAGGCGCCATCGCCGGCCAGTCATCGAGCTTACCAATCAACGCCAACCGCGCCTGCGAATGGGTCAGCACATGGGCGACGGACTCAGCGGTAAGGTTGGGATAAAGCGGCACCGACACATGCCCGGCCATCCAGATCGCCAAGTCGGCGATGATCCAGTGGGCGCAGTTTTTTGAAATCAGCGCAATGTGCGAGCCCTGGGGCAACTCCCGCGCACGCAGCCAGTGCGCAGCGCAACGCGCCTGGTGGCCCACCTCGCCCCAGGTGAGGGTCTGCACCTCACCGCCGCCGATAGGCTGAACAAGAAAAACTTTACGCGGGTGCCGCGCTTCACGCTCAAAGAAGACCTGCAACGGCAAACGAAAAGCGACAGACATGGGACGCGCTCCTTTGTGATCCGAGGTACAGCCAACCAAGCACTTGCTTGGTTGACTGTATAGCACAGGCAAAGGAAACGGCCTGCCGCTAACCACGATGCGAAGCGAGCCGCTCTTGATCTGGCTCTTGATCTGCTCTTGATCTTGATCTTAGGCGCCCCGTTAAACCACGCTGGCCGGAATTCGACAGGGATTTGGTGGGC
>NZ_LYSO01000172.1:0-9510 GCF_001728935.1 Pseudomonas sp. AP42 | reverse complement strand
CGGGGCGCCTAAGATCAAAAGCAGATCAAGATCAAGGGCGGCTCGCTTCGCATCGTGGTTACCGTCGACCGTTACAGCATTATGTAGATACTCATGGCTATCGCAGGCAAGCCCGCTCCCACAGTTGGAATACGTGCGTGGTTAGAAGAACCGCGTCACGCTGATCTTCGCATCACGCCCTTTGGTGTACGCCCGGTCGCCGCTCAAGGCTGGGCGGAAGTTTTTGTTGAAGAGGTTGTCCACGGTGAAGTTCACCTCGGTGCCTTTGAGGTATGCCTGCTGCGGTGTCCATTTGGCGAACAGGCCCTGGGTGTTGTAGCGCTTGTTGCCGTACTGGTCGTAGAACAGATCGCCGATGCTGGAGCCTGGGCCGCCGGAGTATTTGTCGCTGGGCAGGCGGTCGGTGGCGCCGATGAATTGGCCCATCCAGCCCACTTGGGCATCCCAGGCCGGGATGTGGGTGCCCAGTACCAGCACCCATTTGGTCGGCGGGATGTCTCGTGCGGCTACGTCCGGGCCCCAAGGGTTGGTGTAGGCGCCTTGGTGCTGGCCCTTGGCATAGGCGAACGACACCGAGCCAAACAGGTAGGTGGAGTTGTAGATCGACTCAAGCTCGACACCCTTGATGGTCAGGCTGCCGATATTGCGGTAGTTGGACATCGGCCCAGGCGGGCACGCTGAAGCGATGCTGCCGCCGTTGACAGCCTGGTTCTGGCAGCCTACGCCGGTGGCCTTGAAGATCTCGTCTTCGACCTTGTTGTGGAACAGGGTGGTGCGCAGTTGCAGGTTGTCGTCCTGGGCGATCAGGTTGTCGAAGCTGGTGATGTTGCCCAGGGTGATCGAGGTGATGCGCTCCGGGTCCAGGTCGACGCTGGTGGCGGTGCGGCTGCCCACGCCCTGCACTTCGTATTGTTCGTCGATTACCGGGGCGCGCCAGGTCTGGCTCCAGTTGGCGAACAGCCCCACATTCGGCGTCACGGTCCAGAACAGCGCCAGGCGTGGCGACCAGCCGGTGTAGGTGCGGTCGCTGTAGTCGTGACCCACTGCTGGGTTGGGGTTGTTGTAGTAGGGCGCATCGTTGCCTTCGCCGCGGTTGCGCACATGGTCATAGCGCAGCGACGGTGTGATCGTCACGTCGCCCAACGTCACCGCATCCTGGATAAAGAAGCTGTTGGTATCGACTTTGCCGTGGGGCATGAAACCCGGCTGGAAGTGCCCGTAGTTGTAGCGCGGTGTGTTGTAGGTGGCGCCGGGCATCCACATTTCGGTTTCGCGGGTGTGCTTGCGCACTTGCCCGCCGACCGTCACGGCATGCTGCAAAGGGCCGGTGTCGAACAGGCTGACGTTACGGATATCCAGGAGCTTGTCGGTGTAGGCGGTGTCCATCTTGCGCCCGCCGGTGGCCAACTGGAAAAACGCCGTGGCGTCACGCTCATCGGTCTGCTCGGTGTTGGACTGGGAGTACTTGATGGTCAAGTCCACCAGCGGGTTGTCCAGCGGCTGGTATTCATACTTGCCCGACCAGGTGGTGTCGACCGTGTCACGATGAGCGAGAAAACGCTTCAACGCGCCTTCGTAGCCGTAGCGGTCGATGTTGAACTGGGTGGGCGGTGTGGGGTAGCTGGCGGCGGAAAACGGCGTCCAGCGGTTGCTGTGGGAGCGTGAGTACGACAGCCCGACACTGTGCTCATCGGTAAAATGCGCGTTGACCTTGAACAGCTTGCCGTCCACATCCTGGGCGCTGTTGGGCAGGCGCTGGGGGTTGATCGGGTACTCATTGTTGTCGTTGGGCAACTTGGCGGCCACTTTCATATCGCCGCCGTCGCGTTGGGTCAGGTAGGCCAGCGCATCGAAACGGCCATCGTCGGTGCGGCCGTACACGGCACTGCTGTAGACCTGCTCATGGTCGTTGCTGGAGTAACCATATTTGAGCATCGCACCGCTGTTGCGGCCGTCCTGGAGCAGGTCCGGGGCGTCCTTGGTGACCATGTTGACCGTGCCGCCGAAGCCGCCATTGCCGGTGAACGGCGAGTTGGGGCCTTTTTCCACTTCGATGCGCTTGATCAGCTCGGGCTCGATAAACACCGTGCCTTGCTGGTAACGCTCAAAGCCCGTCTTGGTGGCACCGTCAACGGTCAGCGGCACGTCTTCGGCATCGCCGAACCCACGGATGTTGATGGTCTGGCCACCGGGTTTCAGCGAGCCGCCCTGGCTGACACCGGGCAAGGTCTGCAACAGGCTGGGGATGTTATTGGACTGGTAGCGGTCGATGTCGGCCTGGGTCAGGGTGGAGCGGTTGACGGTGCTGGCGTTCACCTCATTGCCGGTGCCGATCACGCTCAGGGTGTCCAACTGGATCGCGCCACCGCTGGTGGTTTTGCCCGCATCGGGGCGCACCACGTAGGTACTGCCGACCTTGAGCAGGATGAGTTCGCCGTTTTTGAGCAGGGAGCGAATGGCTACTTCCGGGGTGTAGTCACCGTCAAGCGCCGGCGCCTGCACGTTCTTGAGCAGGGTTTCATCGAACAGCAGCTGGATTTTCGCCTGCTGGGCCACCTGGCTCAGGGACGTGGCCAACGGCTGAGCCGGCAGGTGCAGCTTGAACGACTCGGCCTCGGCGCTGAGGCTCAAGGCCAGGCACGTAGCCATGAGTGTCGGTCGAAGAAACAGGTGCGAAGCGTGGCAAGGCGCGCGAAACATGAAATCCCCCGGAGCGGCTAAATAGCCAAAAAGGTGTGCGTATCAAACACAGACAGGAGGAAGACGGGGCAGGCAAAAAAAACCACACATGCGAATGCAAAATATTCTCATGTGTGAGGTTGCCGTCTATTTGCTCGGCTCGATTCTTATCGTGCCATCGGCCGAGAGTACGGTTTTCACCGGCAACAGCGCGGGCATGGCGTTGAGCAGGGCGTCTGGGTCATTCACGTCAAGGTTGCCCGATACCTTGAGTTGCGCGACGGCCTTGCTCACCTGCAACGACGTCTGCGGGCGGTACAGGCTCAGCTCGTCGATCAGGCTGGCCAGTTCGCGATTGCGAAATGACAAGTGCCCGCTGCGCCAATCGGCGACCTCTTCGGCGCTGAGGGTTTGCGGTTGCACGGTGCCTTTGGCGTAGTTGTAGGAGGCCCGCTGCTGGGCGCCGAGCAGGGTGGCGGAGCTTTTGCCATTTGGCGCGAAAGCGACCTGGCCATGGGCAACGCTGACCACCAATTGCTGCTGCCCGCGGCGCACATCCAAAGCAGTGCCCACCACCCGTACGCTCGACTCGCCGGCTTGCACGTAAAGGGGGCGCTCCTTGTCGGCGGCCACTTCGATGTACAGCTGGCCTTTGTCCAGGTGCAGCACCCGTTGATGGGCGCTGAAGTCCACGCGGATATGGGTATTGGCATTTACGTACAAGGTGCTGCCATCCGGCAGATTCAACGTGCGCATGCCTTTGGCATGGGTGGCCACCTGGCTGTGATACAGCTCGCGCGGCGCGCCGAGCGAGGTCGCCAGCACGGCGCACACCAAGGCAGCGGCCACCGCCAGGGCAGGGCGCCAGAGGTTGGGCTTGCGCTGGGGCAGTGCCAGCGGTTTGTTCAGTTGTTGCAATTGGGCGAGGTCGGCCCACAGCTGTTCGAATTCGGCATAGGCGCGCGCATGCGCGGGCACCGCTTGCCAGGCGGCAAAGGCTTTACGGTCGGCGCGGCTGACTTCGTTGCGGTTGCGTGCAAACCAACTGGCGGCTTGGGCGTCGATGCAATCGCTCGCTTGGCTGTCCAGCGCGTTTGTGTCGCTCGGGCGGTTCATTCTGGCTGCTCCGTGCCGGTGTCGGGTTGAAGGCGTCGCTTGCAGTGCAACAAGGCAAAGGCGATGTGCTTTTCCACCATGCTGGTGGAGATGCCCATGCGCGCTGCGATCTGCGCCTGGCTCAAGCCTTCGAAGCGGTGCAGCATAAGGGCTTCTCGGCGGCGGGGCGAGAGTTCGGCGAGGACTTCTTTCAACTGCTCCAGGCGTTGCAGGCGCAGGGCGGCAGCCATGGGGTCGTTGTGCTCGTCAGTGAGCGGCTCGGCAGCCATTTCGGCATGATCAGGGTGGACGGTTTGCCGTACTTTCTGTTTGCGCCAATGATCGCGCAGCAGATTGCGCGCCATCTGGAACAGAAACGCCCGTGGCTGCTCGACCTTGGCACGGTCGCGGTAGCCCAGCCATTGCGTAAACACATCCTGGGCCATGTCCGCCGCGTCGCTGGCGTTGTCCGTGCGTTTACGCAGGAAATACAGAATGTCTGCATAAAACCCGCGACAGGCATCGGCCGATGGCGGGTCGGGCTGGGGACGAGACATGGATATCCTTCTTGACGAAGCACGGCTTGGAAAAGCCGTGAATGATATCGAGAACTATTGTCATTTGTCTCTATGTAAGTGCCATCTACTGTAGGAGGTAGGAGCGAGCTCGCTCGCGAAAAACTAACAGGCGACACGAGCACCCAGATGGGCTGCGTTATCGTTGGCGTTCTTCGCGAGCAAGCTCGCTCCTACAGGGGGCGGGTGTTTACGTCAGAAGTGTTTTCAGTTGCTCGATCCCTGCTTCGCCCAGAGGGAATACCGGGAGGCGTGGGTTACCCACTTCCAAGCCGGTCAAGCGCAACCCGGCCTTGATCGTCGCCGGCAGCCCGCCTTTGAGGATGAATTGCAGCAAGGGCAACTGTCGGTAGAACAGCTCGCGTGCCTTGTTCAAGTCATCGGCCAGTACGGCCTGATATAGGCTCAGGTTCAGTTGCGGGATCAGGTTCGGCGCGGCGGTGCACCAGCCTTTGGCACCAGCCGCGAAGGCTTCCAGTGCCAGCGGGTTGCAGCCGTTGTAGAACGGCACGTCACTTTGCAGTTTCAACTGGTGCATGCGCTGGATGTCGCCAGTGCTCTCCTTGACCATGGTCACGTTCTCGACCTGCTTGAGAATCCTCAGGATCAACTCCACCGACATGTCGGTGCCGCTGGTGGCCGGGTTGTTGTAGAGCATGATCGGTACGCCGATGCTGTCGCCGATCGCGGCGTAGTGGGCGAGGATTTCCGCTTCACTGAGTTTCCAGTACGAGGCCGGTAGCACCATGACCACATCGGCGCCGTGCTCTTCGGCGTAGCGGGCGCGGCGCACGGCCTTGGCGGTGGTGAGGTCGGACACGCTGACAATGGTCGGCACGCGCTTGGCGACCTTCTTGATGCTGTAGGCGCTGACTTCATCCCACTCGGCATCGCTCAGGTAAGCGCCTTCGCCCGTGCTGCCCAAGGGCGCGATGGCGTGGACGCCGCTGTTGATCAAGCGGTCGATGGAGTGCCCGAGGGCGTCGAGGTCAACGCGTTGGCCGTCGGCACTGAAGGGGGTGATGGTGTAGCCGATGATGCCGTGAATGGTTGGGCTGGACATGGGGAAAACTCCGGTCGAAAAAGGGGGCAATCAGTTCAGGCAATCGGCGTGCTTGCGCAGGTTTTGCCGGGCGTAATAGTTGAACGCGGCGCCGTGGCGCTTGGGCTTGGAGATCCAGTCATGGGCCTCGCGCCCCAGCTCAGGCAGGATCGGTTTGACGCTGCCCGCAGACATCGCCAGCAACTGCAACTTGGCAGCCCGTTCGATCAGCTGCGCAATCACGCAGGCTTCTTCGATGTTGGCCCCCGTGGACAACTGCCCGTGGTGCGAAAGCAGGATGGCGCGCTTGTCGCCCAGGGCCGTGGTGATGATTTCCCCTTCTTCATTGCCCACCGGCACGCCGGGCCAGGCTTGCAGGAAAGCGCAGTCTTCGTACAGCGGGCAAAGGTCCATGTGCGACACCTGCAGCGGTACTTCCAGCATCGACAGCGCGGCGATGTGCGTGGGGTGGGTGTGGATGATGCAGTTTACATCCGGTCGGCCGCGGTACACCCAAGTGTGAAAACGGTTGGCGGGGTTGGGAATGCCGTGGCCTTCCAGCACCTCCAAGTCTTCGTTGACCAGCAGCAGGTTGCTGGCGGTGATTTCGTCAAAACCCAGGCCCAGTTGCTGGGTGTAGTAGGTGCCAGGCGTTGGCCCCCGTGCGGTGATCTGCCCGGCCAGGCCGGAGTCGTGGCCGTACTCGAACAGGATTCGGCAGGTCAGCGCCAGCTTTTGCCGGTCGGTCCACGTATTATCTGCCAGGCTGTTTTGCATCTGGCTCAGTGCTTGCTTGACCAGTTGGTCTTTTGGGAGTGCTAATGTCTTGGCCATATCGGTGTCCTTTGGGTGGTTCAATGGACGTCGGATTTGCTGGTCGCCCGCTGCTCGCAAGGTCGTTGGGTGAATGCAAATGACACTAAAGATGCTATATGACACTTTGTGTCATTGGCAAGCCTGTCTCATCGCTTTCTGCATGGATTAACCGCAGCAAATGTCTATCCGCTTGAAAATATTAAGAAAAAAACTTGGCGTAACCTTGGAGGCCCTGGCCGAAAAATCCGGGATGACCAAGAGTTACCTGTCGAAAGTCGAGCGCGGGCTCAATACGCCGTCCATCGCTGCGGCGTTGAAACTGGCCAAGGCACTGAACGTGAAGGTCGAAGAGCTGTTCAGCGAAGACAACGTCAGCCTCGACAGCTACAGCCTGGTGCGCAGCCATGAACGGCCCGACACCTCGCCGGGTTATGCGGTGCTGGCCCATCAAGTCAGCGAACGCAGCCTGTTGCCCTTCATCATCTACCCGCCGGCGGAGTTCACCGACAAGACCTTCAAGGAGCACCTGGGGGAGGAGTTTTTATTCGTGCATGAAGGCCAGGTGGAAGTGGATTTCATGAACGAGCGCGTGCTGCTGGAGCGCGGCGATGCGCTGCATTTCAACGCGCAGAAACCCCACCGGATTCGCTCGGTGGGAGAGGTGCAGGCGCAGTTGCTGGTGGTGGTGCACAGCGCTGAGGAGTGAGCCTTCTTACTCATTGAAATGCAGTCAATGTGGGAGCAAGCAAGCCAGCTCCCACATTTTGATCAGCGTTCCACAGGGACTGATAGTGCCGGATTGCCCAGCGGATGCGTACGCGCCGCAAAGAATTTCAGCGTTACACCACTGCCCTCGAACAACTCCGAATACCGCCGCTTCTGCTGGCGAATAAACCCATCACTGCGCCCCGACACCGAGATCGCCAGGGTGCTGATGCTGGCCTGGCCAATAGCATCCACCAGGTGTTTATCCTGCGGCCCCAAGTCATGGCCGAAGATGCACAGTGCGCCTTCATGGCTCAACAGCTGTTCATAACAGAACGACAGATAATCCGAACTGCGGATGCTTTTGAGCTTCTCCTGCACCTTGCCTTCACTGACAAACAGCGGCACATCGTCGAGGGTTTTGATCGTGTTGTTAATGGCAAAACTGCTGAGCAGGGTGCTGTCAGTGGACGGCAATTTACGCGCTGTGCCGTCAAGGTTGCGCACCAGATGCAAGCCGCCGTGCAGGTACAGGATGCGGGTGGCGTCGGTGTGCGTATTACGCAGGTCGAAGCTTGAGTCGGCGCTGCGAAACAGGTCGTCGATGCCCGGTGCGTGCAGGGTCGCCCAGTAGTTGAGCAAGTCGTAGTTACTGGTGAAGACGGTGGCGTAGGTGGCCAATTCTGCGTGGATCGTCGCCAGCGTCGACGGCTGCACCAGGCGCCAGGGAATGTGCACGGTATGGATGGTGTTAATCAACGCTTCCTTGATCGCGTAGTAGCGGTTACGCGGCGCCGCCGAACTGACCGCCAGGGCCTTGTTGACCCGGCTGGTGGTTTTCAAGGCGCCGAGGGCTTGCTCGAAACTGCGGGTTTGCAACGCGTCGAACACGCTGAGTTCGGAGGGGCTCAGGGGCTTTTCTTCGACGGTACGGGCGTTTTCGAACAGCGAGTCGTAGGCGAAGTCTTCCCAAATCGTGCGGCTGGCGCCGTTACCGATCAGAATCCCGCTGAAGTCGACGGCAGCGCGCAGGGCACTCCAGTCTTCAAGGTGGGCGTCAATATCCTGGAAATCCTTCATTGCGGCGGGTCTACTCGAAATCGGCTGGGGGGTGACTTTATCACGAGCCGGCATTGATCCTGATCAAGATGCGCCACGCGGTACAGGTTGATTCTGTCGGCATAAAGCCTTTGAGGATTGACCATGAGCAGCACGTTTTTCATCCCCGCCGTCAACATCATGGGCATCGATTGCCTCGACGAAGCGATGACCGCCATTCGCAACTACGGCTTCGGCAAGGCGTTGATCGTCACCGACGTCGGCCTGGCCAAAGCTGGTGTGGCTGGCATGATCGCCGAGAAGCTGGCGATGCAGGATATCGACTCGGTGATCTACGACGGCGCCAAGCCCAACCCCAGCGTGGAAAACGTCGAAAAAGGCCTGGCGCTGCTGCAACAGAGCGCCTGCGATTTCGTCGTGTCCCTGGGCGGCGGTTCGCCCCATGACTGCGCCAAGGGCATCGCCCTGTGCGCTACCAACGGCGGGCGCATCGGCGACTATGAAGGCGTCGACCAATCGAGCAAGCCACAATTGCCGCTGGTGGCCATCAATACCACCGCTGGTACGGCCAGCGAGATGACGCGTTTTTGCATCATCACCGACGAAAGTCGCCACGTAAAAATGGCCATCGTCGATCGCAACGTCACGCCGTTGCTGTCGGTCAACGACCCGGCCCTGATGGTCGGCATGCCCAAGGGCCTCACCGCCGCCACGGGCATGGATGCGCTGACCCACGCCATCGAAGCCTACGTGTCCACCGCTGCGACACCGATCACCGACGCCTGCGCGATCAAGGCCATCGAATTGATCAGCGCCAACCTGCGCCTGGCGGTCCGCGACGGCACTGACAAGGCTGCACGGGAGAACATGGCTTACGCACAATTCCTCGCCGGCATGGCCTTCAACAATGCGTCCCTGGGGTTTGTGCATGCCATGGCCCACCAATTGGGCGGCTTGTACGACCTGCCCCACGGTGTGTGCAACGCGGTGCTATTGCCCCATGTACAAAGCTTCAACGCCAGCGTCTGCGCCAAACGCCTGAGCGACGTGGGCCGGGCCCTTGGTGCGGATATCAAGGGCATCACCGTAGAAGAGGGCGCCCAGACCGCGATTGCGGCGATTCGTAGGTTGTCCCAGGACGTGGAAATTCCTGCTGGTTTGCGTGAGCTTGGCGCTAAGTTGCAGGACATTCCGTTGCTGGCCAGCAATGCGCTGAAGGATGCCTGCGGGCTTACCAACCCTCGGCGGGCGGATCAGCGTCAGATTGAGGAGATCTTTCGGAGCGCTTTTTGATAGGCATAGGTAGTTACACAACGTTGGCGCGATGCTGGATTTGCTCCCGTGACGCCCTGACAGCCGACGCTTATCTACCTGCTGCCCCGCGATCAAACTGTGGGAGCTGGCTTGCCTGCGATGGCGGCCTGACAGTCAACACCAATCTACCTGACACCCCGCAATCCGACTGTGGGAGCGGGCTTGCTCGCGAAGGCGGCCTGGCAAGCGACACTGTTATAGCGAGTACATATCCATTGCTGCGGT
>NZ_LYSO01000171.1:0-9690 GCF_001728935.1 Pseudomonas sp. AP42 | reverse complement strand
TATCCCTGCCGGTTTACCCCCCAAATCACTGTCGAATTCCGGCCAGCGTGGTTTAACGGGGCGCCTAAGATCAAAAGCAGATCAAGAGCAAGATCAAGGGCGGCTCGCTTCGCATCGTAGTTACGGTGTTGGTATCTATGCCGAGATGGCGTCAGTCAGTCAGAAATAGAGTGACTGGCCCACCGCATTCGCGGGCAAGCCCGCTCCCACAGGTTTGACTGGCGTGTGGCCCTATTTACGCGTTTAGCCGTACTTGTTTTTCCAGCTCAAGCTTCAAGCCTGGTTCAAGTTTCAGTTGGCGGGCCAGTTCGTCCAGGTAGGCTTTTTCCATGAAGTTTTCTTCGTCCACCAGCATCACGCTGGCGATGTACATTTCGGCGGCCATTTCCGGGGTGCTGGCGGCGCGGGCGACGTCGGTGGGGTCCAGGGGTTTGTTGAGTTCGGCGTGTAGCCAGTGTTGCAACTCCTGATCGTTGTCCAGCTTGGTAAATTCGCCTTCGATCAAGGCGCGCTCGCGCTCATCCACATGCCCGTCAGCCTTGGCCGCGGCTACCAGTGCCTTGAGAATGCCTTGGCTGTGTTGCTCCACTTGGGCCGGTGGCAGGCGGTCGATGGTTTGCGGCTCGCCTTGGGGCGCGCTGGCCTGCTGGGCTTGCCAGTTGCCGTAAGCCTTGTAGGCAATCACACCGAGTGCGGCCAGGCCGCCGTAGGTGAGTGCCTTGCCGCCGAATTTGCGGGCTTTTTTGTTGCCCAGCAGCAAGCCCATGGCTCCCGATGCCAGGGCGCCGCCGCCGGCACCGCCGAGCATGCTGCCGAGCCCGCCACCGTTGAGCAAGCCGCCGAGGGCGCCCTTGTCATTGGACTTGCGTTGGCCGCCGGCCTTGTTTTGCAACATGTCCTGGCCAGACTTGAGCAGTTGATCGAGCAATCCACGGGTATTCATTCGTAGCCTCCAGACACTTGGGTTCGTAGGACCAATAGGCCTCCAGCGTAAAACTAAGTGCCAAAAAGCCGTGATCTAGAGTGCTTCCAGATGTAACGCTCTGCCGCGATGCTGGAAATGTCTTGTTGCACATGCAACGCCATCATCCCGCCATCAATCAATTTGCCTCGCTCATCGAACCGCTTAAGCTATCCGGCGTCTGTTTATTGTCCGTTGCGTTTGGCCGAAGGCATGTCCGAACCGTTATTTCTGATCCGTTACGTGCCAGGAACGGCGCGGGATTTGCTCACGACAGGTTGTCTCTATGCACCGCAGGAATTTGCTCAAAGCATCCATGGCCATTGCGGCTTACACCGGTTTGTCGGCCAGTGGCCTGCTGGCCGCCCAGGCCTGGGCCGCAAACCAGGCTGCCGATGGCAAGGCCGTGGCGTTCGATTTCGAATCGCTCAAGGCCCAGGCCAAGCAATTGGCCACCCGTGGCTACCAGGACACTAAGCAGGTGCTGCCGCCGACCCTGGCCACCATGACCCCGCAGAATTTCAACGCCATCGGCTACGACCGCAACCATTCGCTGTGGAAGGAGTTGAACGGCCAACTGGACGTGCAGTTCTTCCACGTCGGCATGGGTTTCAAGACGCCGGTGCGCATGCACAACGTCGACCCCAAGACCCGTGAAGCCCGCGAAGTGCACTTTCGCCCTTCGCTGTTCAACTATGAAAAAACCACGGTGGACACCCAGCAACTGACCGGCGACCTGGGTTTCTCCGGCTTCAAGCTGTTCAAGGCGCCGGAACTGGACCGCCATGACGTGCTCTCGTTTCTGGGCGCCAGCTACTTCCGTGCGGTGGATTCCACCGGCCAGTACGGCCTCTCGGCGCGCGGCCTGGCGATTGATACCTACGCGAAAAAACGCGAGGAATTCCCTGATTTCACGCAGTTCTGGTTCGAAACCCCGGACAAGAACGCCACGCGTTTTGTGGTCTACGCCCTGCTTGACTCGCCCAGCGCCACTGGCGCCTATCGCTTCGATATCGACTGCCAGGCCAACCAAGTGGTGATGGCGATCGACGCGCACATCAATGCGCGCACCGCCATCGAACAACTGGGCATCGCGCCCATGACCAGTATGTTCAGCTGCGGCACCCATGAGCGCCGCATGTGCGACACCATTCACCCGCAAATCCACGACTCGGACCGCCTGGCCATGTGGCGCGGCAACGGCGAATGGGTCTGCCGGCCCCTTAACAACCCGGCCAAACTGCAATTCAACGCGTTCGCCGACACTAACCCCAAAGGCTTCGGCCTGGTGCAGACCGACCATGAGTTCGCCAGCTACCAGGACACCGTCGACTGGTACAGCAAACGCCCAAGCCTGTGGGTTGAGCCGACCACGGCCTGGGGCGAAGGCTCGATCGACCTGCTGGAAATCCCTACCACTGGCGAAACCCTGGACAATATCGTGGCCTTCTGGACCCCGAAAAAGCCCGTGGCCGCCGGTGATTCGCTCAACTACGGCTACAAGCTGTACTGGAGCGCACTGCCGCCGGTGAGCACGCCGCTGGCACAGGTCGATGCGACCCGTTCGGGCATGGGCGGTTTTACCGAAGGCTGGGCCCCCGGCGAGCATTATCCGAAAGTATGGGCGCGGCGTTTTGCCGTGGACTTCAAGGGCGGCGGCCTGGATCGCCTGCCGGCGGGCACTGGCATCGAGCCTGTGGTGACCTGTTCCCACGGTGAGGTGAAGGACTTCAGCGTGCTGGTGCTGGACAACATCAAGGGTTACCGCATCCTGTTCGACTGGTACCCCACCAGCGACAGCGTGGAGCCGGTCGAGCTACGCCTGTTTATTCGCACCCAGGACCGCACCCTCAGTGAAACCTGGCTGTATCAGTACTTCCCGCCTGCGCCAGAGCAACGCAAGTACACCTGATGCCACACTGCACGATCATTCCCACGCAATAACGTGGGAATGATCGGATTTGGCTCAGAACCGCGACACGCTTTTCATCGCGCCAATCAGATAGCGCATCGCCACCTGATCACTCTCGGTCAGCGCCCGATATTGCGCCAGCAACTCCATTTCATCTGAACTCAATCTTCGACCCCGCAAGGACATCCGGCGGCTCAGAAAAGACGCCACCGCACCCGCTACGCCATAGGACTTGGCCATGGACAGCTACTCCTGATATCAGTCAAATACTCCTGGTGCCCATTTCCCAACTCCCGAGAAGCGCAACGGCTTCGCGGACCAACCGCCTGTCTCCCTGGGCCAGAAGTCGGGCTTACCCTTAGCGTAGAAACTATCTCATCATTCGTGGGATTTTTTTAGAGTATTAACTTAAAAAATAACGTCGGTAATAAAAGCCTACAGCGATTGCTCACGCAGTGGCCGATATCGGCTGCGCAACGCCTACAACGCGCGCAAGAAAAAACCCACCGTATCAGGGTGGGTTTGGCACAGAGGTGAGCAGGATCAATCCCGCAGGTCCGACTCATGAATCGGCTGGTCCCGATGAGTCGCCCGCTGGTATTGCGCAGGCCAGGTTGCCTTGCGCCCACCCAGGTCATCGTCGGCGTGCAGTGGCCAATAAGGGTCACGCAGCAGTTCGCGGGCCAGGAAAATAATGTCGGCTTGGCAGGTACGCAGGATGTGCTCGGCTTGGGCGGGTTCGGTAATCATGCCAACGGTGCCGGTGGCCATGCCCGATTCCTTGCGCACGCGCTCAGCGAAGCGCGTCTGGTAGCCGGGGCCGGTGGGAATCTCGGCATTGGCGGCAGTGCCCCCGGACGATACGTCAATCAGATCCACCCCCAGGTCTTTCAGGCGGCGCGCCAATTCCACGGTTTCATCCGGGTTCCAGCCGTCTTCCACCCAATCGGTGGCCGACACGCGCACAAACAGCGGCAACTCCTCAGGCCACACGGCGCGCACGGCCTTGGTCACTTCCAGCACCAGACGAATGCGGTTTTCGAAAGAGCCGCCGTAGTGGTCTTGACGCTGGTTGCTGATCGGCGAGAGGAACTGGTGCAACAGATACCCGTGGGCGGCATGGATTTCCACCACTTCAAAGCCTGCGGTCAAGGCGCGCTTGGCGGCGGCGACAAAGTCGGCGATCACCTGCTGGATCTGTGCTTCGTCCAGTGGCTTGGGCTGGGTGTGATTGGGGTCGAAGGCAATCGGCGAGGGCCCCACCGGCACCCAGCCGCCCTCCTCCGGTTTGACGCTGCCGTGTTTGCCGATCCATGGCCGATGAGTGCTGGCCTTGCGCCCGGCATGGGCCAGCTGAATTCCGGCCACTGCGCCCTGGGCCGCGATAAACCGCGTAATACGCCGCAACGGTTCGATCTGGGCGTCGTTCCACAGGCCCAGGTCCTGGGCGGTGATGCGGCCGTCGGCGGTCACCGCCGTGGCCTCGGTAAAAATCAGCCCGGCGCCGCCCACGGCTCGGCTGCCGAGGTGCACCAGGTGCCAGTCGTTGGCCAGGCCATCGTCGCTGGAGTATTGGCACATGGGTGAAACCGCGATGCGGTTGAGCAGGGTCAATTGGCGCAGGGTGTAAGGTTCGAGCAGCTGACTCATGGCGCACCTCTTCTGGGCTTCATAGGCATTTTTGTAGGAGCGAGCTCGCTCGCGAAGGCCTCACAGGGGTCGCGTTTATCCAGGATTAACGCGTGATCGTTGACGTTTTTCGCGAGCAAGCTCGCTCCTATCAGCCTAGTCGACAACCATCGTTTGCACAGGGTTCAGAAAGGAAAGCGGGAGCCGATTGCCGGCTCCCGGTAGGCAGCGCCTTACATCTCGACCTGGGTGCCCAGCTCGATCACACGGTTGACCGGCAGTTTGAAGAACCGCAGGTTGCCGTTGGCGTTTTTCAACATGAAGGCAAACAACACTTCGCGCCAACGGGCCATGCCTTTGATACGCGAGGCAATCACCGTTTCACGGCTAAGGAAATAGGTGGTGCGCATCGGGCTGAAGTCCAGATCATCCAGATGGCACAGCTTCAACGCTTCGGGTACGTCCGGTTCATCGGTAAACCCGAAGTGCAGGATCACCCGGAAGAAGCCTTCGCCATAGGCATCCACCTCGAAGCGCCGCGCCGCTGGCACCCGTGGAATGTCTTCATAGACCACGGTCAACAGCACCACCTGCTCATGCAGCACCTGGTTATGCAGCAGGTTGTGCAACAGCGCATGGGGCACGGCGTCGGGCCGCGCGGTGAGGAACACCGCCGTGCCCTGCACGCGATGGGGCGGCTGTACGCGGATACTACTGATAAAGATCGGCAATGGCAGGCCACCCTCGTCGAGACGGCCGACCAGCAATTGCTTGCCGCGCTTCCAGGTGGTCATCAGCACAAACAGCACGATCCCCGCCAGTACCGGGAAGGCCCCGCCCTGGAGAATCTTCGGCGCGTTGGCCGCGAAGAACAGGCCGTCTACCAACAGGCAGCAGAGCAACAGCGGCACGGCCAGCACCGGCGGCCATTTCCACAGCAGCAGCATGACCGCCGATACCAGAATGGTGGTCATCAGCATGGTGCCTGTTACAGCTACGCCGTAGGCCGAGGCCAGGGCACCGGAAGATTCGAAACCCAGCACCAGCAGGATCACGCCGACCATCAACGACCAGTTCACTGCACCGATGTAGATCTGGCCCTGTTCGGCACTGGAGGTGTGCTGGATATGCATGCGCGGGATATAACCCAGCTGGATCGCCTGGCGGGTCAACGAGAACGCGCCGGAAATCACCGCCTGGGAAGCGATTACCGTGGCCATAGTGGACAAGCCCACCAACGGGACCAGCGCCCAGCTCGGCGCCAGCAGGTAGAACGGGTTACGCGCAGCCTCCGGATCGCCCAGCAGCATCGCGCCCTGGCCGAAATAGTTGAGCACCAGCGCCGGCAGCACCAGCAGGAACCAGGCGCGGGCGATGGGTTTGCGGCCAAAGTGGCCCATGTCGGCGTAGAGCGCTTCTGCGCCGGTCAAGGCCAGCACCACCGCGCCGAGGATCGCCACGCCAATACCCGGGTGAACCATAAAGAAGCGCACGCCCCACGCCGGGTTCAGCGCATTGAGCACTTCGGGTTGCTGCAAAATGCCGTACACCCCCAGGCCGCCCAACACCAGGAACCAGGTGACCATCACCGGGCCGAACAGCTTGCCGATGCGGTCGGTGCCGTGTTTCTGGATCAGGAACAGCGCCACCAGCACCACCAGGGCAATGGGCACTACCCATTTTTCCAGGCCGTCGAACGCCAGTTCCAAGCCTTCGATGGCCGACAACACCGAAATTGCCGGGGTGATCATACTGTCGCCGTAGAACAACGCCGCGCCACACAGGCCACACACCACCAGAAAACCGCGCAATTTGGCCCGCGTGCCGGCAGCTCGCCGCGCCAGCGCGGTGAGCGCCATGATCCCGCCCTCGCCCTGGTTATCGGCACGCAGCACGAACAGCACGTACTTGATCGACACCACCCAGATCAGCGACCAGAAGATCAGCGCGAGGATCCCCAAGACACCGTCATGGTTGACCTGCACGCCATAACCACCGTTGAACACCTCTTTAAGGGTGTAGAGCGGGCTGGTCCCGATATCGCCATAAACCACCCCGACCGCCGCCACCAGCATGCCAATCGGCTTGGCTTTTGAATGCTCGGCACCTGCTGCCTGACTACTTGCCTGACCCATCAACCACTCCTGCCCTTTTGACCTGAGGTCTTTTATAAACAGCGCTTCTAAGCTGACCCTAGCATGCGCTGTTTTACTTCTCGTAACAGACGTTTTATTGACCCAAGGGCTTTACCCGTGCGCAACGGCGCGAAGCATAGCGCAGCACTCGTCGTATTTCCCCGTTCAAGTGAACGGGGTGTCGTTTTAGGCAATCAGTCATAGAGGCCACAGCAGCACTTTGGCGCCTTTTTGCCTGCATTGATCACATTTACGGCCAACCGTATATTCCTGGCCCGGCTCAGTCGTGCTGCTTGGGTGGTGTGAGCAGGAGCGCCTTGCCGGATTACCTGATCGGTCAATCGTGCATTCGCATGGCGCGCAGTCGATACATATAAAGCCGTCTCTTTTAAGGTACATGCCTCATGCGCAAGGTGAGACACGCACTGACATCGATCAGGCCAAAGGCTCTTTGGAAATCCTACAAGGTGCAGCAAACATGACCATTCGTACCCGCCCGCACGAAGATAGCGTTCTGGAAATGCTTCGCAACGACGAGGCATTTGCCCTCGAATATTTGTCTGTCGCGCTTGAGGAAATAGATGAAGCCGGTGGCGAGGACGCTTTCCTTGTTGCTATCCGTCGAGTGGCGGAAGCCCGTGGTGGGATGCTCAGCTTGTCGCAGAACACCGGACTCAATCGAGCAAACCTCTACAGGTCCATCGGCGTCGGCGGCGATCCTAAGCTCTCTACTTTGCTTAAAGTCCTCCAGGCGTTAGGTGTGGGCATGTCTAAAGTGGTATCGCACCGAATCGAACAAGACATCCAGGCTTAAGCGCGCGCCAGTGGCTATGGGGATTACCCGGCGCAGCACTCGTCGCATTTCCCTGCATAAAGCTGGTCAAGTGCGTTGCCCACCGATAGAATTGCGCACTTTTTGATCAGAGGCGCGCCAAGCGCCCGTCCGTTGCTTTGTCGTGCACGACCGGCAGCGTCATTCAATACCGAGGTTAGACATGTCCACCACCATCGCAAAAGCCAACCCCAAGGTTGGCTTTGTTTCCCTGGGTTGCCCGAAGGCGCTTGTCGACTCCGAGCGCATCCTCACGCAATTGCGTATGGAAGGCTATGACGTCGTGTCCACGTACCAGGACGCCGATGTGGTGGTGGTCAACACCTGCGGCTTTATCGACTCGGCCAAAGCCGAATCGCTGGAAGTGATCGGCGAAGCCATCAAGGAAAACGGCAAGGTCATCGTGACCGGTTGCATGGGCGTGGAAGAAGGCAATATCCGCAACGTGCACCCGAGCGTGCTGGCCGTGACCGGCCCGCAGCAGTACGAGCAGGTGGTCAACGCTGTGCACGAGGTGGTGCCGCCACGCCAGGATCACAACCCGCTGATCGACCTGGTGCCGCCTCAAGGCATCAAGCTGACCCCGCGCCACTATGCGTACCTGAAGATTTCCGAAGGCTGCAACCACAGCTGCAGCTTCTGCATCATCCCGTCGATGCGCGGCAAACTGGTGAGCCGCCCGGTGGGTGACGTGCTCGACGAGGCCCAGCGCCTGGTCAAGTCTGGCGTCAAGGAGCTGCTGGTGATCTCCCAGGACACCAGCGCCTACGGCGTGGATGTAAAATACCGCACCGGTTTCTGGAACGGCGCGCCGGTGAAAACCCGCATGACCGAACTGTGCGAAGCCCTCAGCAGCCTGGGCGTGTGGGTGCGTCTGCATTATGTTTACCCGTACCCGCACGTGGACGAGCTGATCCCGTTGATGGCCGCCGGCAAGATCCTGCCGTACCTGGACATCCCGTTCCAGCACGCCAGCCCGAAAGTGCTCAAGGCGATGAAACGCCCGGCGTTCGAAGACAAGACCCTGGCACGCATCAAGAACTGGCGCGAGATCTGCCCGGAGCTGATCATCCGTTCCACCTTCATCGTTGGTTTCCCCGGCGAGACCGAGGAAGACTTCCAATACCTGCTGGACTGGCTGACCGAAGCGCAGCTGGACCGCGTCGGTTGCTTCCAGTACTCGCCGGTGGAAGGTGCTCCGGCCAACCTGCTGGACCTGGCCGTGGTGCCGGACGACGTCAAGCAAGACCGTTGGGAGCGCTTCATGGCGCACCAACAGGCCATCAGCTCGGCGCGCCTGCAACTGCGCATCGGCAAGGAAATCGAAGTGCTCATCGATGAAGTCGACGAGCAAGGCGCGGTAGGCCGTTGCTTCTTCGACGCCCCTGAAATCGACGGTAACGTGTTTATCGACGATGCCAGCGGCCTGAAGCCGGGTGACAAAGTGTGGTGCACCGTGACCGATGCCGACGAGTACGACTTGTGGGCTGAAAAGCGCGACTGATCGCCCGATGATAAAAAAGCCCCGCCTCTGAGAAGATGCGGGGCTTTTTTAGGTCTATCGTATTGCCCATCAACCCCGAATACAGCAAGGGACAGCGGGTATGCGTCAGCATTCGGTGATTCACACACCTAAAACCAGCGACTACGCGCGCCTGGTGCAGATCTGGGAGGACTCGGTACGCGCCACCCACGACTTCCTCCCGGACAGCTATATCGAGTTGCTGAAAAACTTGGTGCTGACCCGCTACCTCGATGCGGTGATGCTGATATGCACCAAGGACTCGCGCCAACGCATCAACGGATTCGCCGGCGTGTCGGCGGGCAAGGTGGAGATGCTGTTTATCGACCCGCACTACCGTGGGCAGGGACTGGGCCGGCAATTGCTGGGTTACGCGATCGAACACATGAATGCCGATGAACTGGACGTCAACGAACAGAACCCCCAGGCCTTGGGGTTTTACCTCAAGCAAGGCTTCGAGGTGATCGGGCGCACGGAGCATGATGGGCTTGGGCAGCCTTATCCGCTGCTGCGCCTGCGTTTGCAGCAACAGCAACAAGCCCGTAATGCCTGAAGTCACCCCGTACAACGGTTGGAGCTGGCTTGCCTGTGATGGCCATAGGTATCTACACAACTGCGCAGTTCGCCGCAGCCCCCGGTAACCACGATGCGAAGCGAGCCGCTCTTGATCTTGATCTGCTCTTGATCTTAGGCGCCCCG
>NZ_LYSO01000170.1:0-9847 GCF_001728935.1 Pseudomonas sp. AP42 | reverse complement strand
AACACAATCCAACTGTGTTGACTGTCAGGCCGCCTTCGCGAGCAAGCCCGCTCCCACAGTTTGGATTGTGGGGTGTCAGGTGGATAGGTGTCGGCTGGCAGGCCGTCATCGCAGGCAGCCCCCACCGTTGTTAGCCTTTCAAATCGAACATAAAAAAGGCGACCCTAACACGGTCGCCTTTTGTCATTGCGCGTACTGCTTGCTCAACCCCGGCGGCACGCCTTGCACGTTGGTTTCTTCCCATGGCCCATTGGGGCTGATGGAACGGCTCCAGCCGTTGCTCCAGCGGTAGTAGGTGCGCTGGCGGTAGAAGGTGTCAGGCTGATCGTCCAGCACGTACACCTGCATCTTGCCGTCCCAGTGGCTGGCGGCGCCCGGCGGTGGGGCGAAGGTCGGCGATTTGCTTGGCAGGGGCTTTGGCGGCGGCGTCACAGGGCCCGAAGGTTTGGTGTTCGGCTGGGTCGAGGGGCCCGACGGTGGAATAGTCGGGCCGGTCGGCGCCGCAGGTGGGCGGTGGACCGCACAGGCGCTCAGGCCGAGTACCAGGCTGAGCAGGGTGATGCGTGCATATGCGGTCATGGGCGTGTCCTCAGAATTACTGGTCCGGAGTGTCGATGGTCAATTGCTGCAGCGCAGTGGTGCTGCTGGCCAACGGTTGGCTGCGGCCGATCCATTCGCCAGTGGTCGGTTGGCCGGCCCGGGATATGCGCGCAACCAGTTGGACTTCGGGGAAGTTGGACAGTTTCAACTGCGGCATCATCGCGTCGGCATCGCCCAGTTCGACGGTAACGGGCAATGCGTCGACGGTCACACGCTTGGCCGCCAAGGGCGCCGGCGGGCCGTTAACGGCGCGGGCGAAGATGAACACGCTGTCGCCTGGCAGGGCCTTGGCTTTGACCTCGGCGGATAGGTCCACACGCACTTTCAGCAGCGCCTTGGGCGCCTGTACGACGCTGCCACCGCTCTCCTTGAGCTTCTCTGCCGCGCGATCAATCCCGCCTTGCAAGGCGACGCGGGAGTTGTCCTCTGGCGGCAATTGCGCGAGCAGGCGGTTCCAGTAGTCGATGGCTTCCTGATAACGCTGGCCCTCAAAGGCGGCGATACCCAGCAGGCCGAGACTGGTGACTTCCTTGGGGTCGAGCTTCAAGGCTTCGTCGGTCAGCGCCTGAACCTTTGGCGACCATTGTTTGTTGTCGGCAAAGTACTGCGCCTGGGCCCATTGGCCGAGCAGTTCCGGTTGGCGCCCGGCCAATGCAACCGTACGTTCAAAGACTTTGGCGGCATCGGCGGCACGGTCCTGGGCCATATAGGCGCGACCGAGGAAGTACAAACCTTCTGCCGAATCCGGTTGTGCAGCGGCGGCACGTTCCAGACGGCGGGTCATGTCGGCCATGGACACCGGTGGCTGGGAAAACTCTCGGGTCAGTTCGACCTTGTCGCTCGCGCCATAATGCAGGTACAGCGCAACGCCCAGCACAGGCACCAGAAACGCCGCCAAAAACGGCAGTGGTTTGCCCAACCGCGATTCACGGGGTTTTTCCACGCCTTCGGTGTCGGCCAGCAACTCACGGGCCGCTTCGGCGCGGCCCGTGTCGAGTTGCGCGGTATTCAACACACCTTCGTCCTGCTGCGCTTGCAGCTCAGCGACGCGTTCCTGGTACAGCGCCACGTTCAACGCGGTGCGATCCTCTTCGCGCTGGGCACGACGGCCACGCAACACAGGGATCAACAGGAAACTCAGGGCAATCAGTAGCAGCAAACCGGCTGCGAGCCAGAAATCAATCATCAGTCTTGGTGTCCAGCAATTGGTCGAGGCGTTTGCGCTCTTCAGGGGACAGCGCATCAGCGCCATCAATCGGTGCGATGCGGCGACGGCGCACGATAACGGCCATCACCACCACGCCAGCCAGCAACAGCCCGGCCGGGCCGAACCACAGCAGCGCAGTCTTGCCGGTGAGCGCCGGTTTGTAGCGCACGAAATCGCCGTAGCGGTCGACCATGAAATCGATGATCTGCTGGTCGTCCTTGCCCTCCCCCAGCATGCGGAAAATCTCCCGGCGCAGGTCGGTAGCGATCGGGGCGTTGGAGTCGGCGATGTCCTGGTTCTGGCATTTAGGGCAGCGCAGTTCCTTGGTCAGGTCGCGGAAACGCTCGCGCTCGGCGTCGTTGGCAAATTCATAGGTGTCGATGGCGGCGTGGGCCACACCAGCCAGGCCCAGGGCTAAAACAGCTGCGGTCAACCAACGCTTCATGGCTTGGCCTCATCGACCAGGGCCTGGTACTTGGCGGCCAGTTGCTCGCGCCACACCGTTTCGTCGATCACGCCGACGTACTTGTCGCGGATCACACCTTTGGCGTCGATGAAGAAGGTTTCCGGCGCGCCGTACACGCCGAGGTTCAACCCCAGGTTGCCGTCTTCGTCGCGGATATCCAACTGGTACGGGTTATGAAATTCCGCCAGCCACTTCAAGGCCGCCGCATTGTCGTCCTTGTAGTTGATGCCGTAGATCACCACGCCTTTCTCGGCCAGTTTGTTCAACACCGGGTGTTCGACGCGGCAAGAGATGCACCAGGTGGCCCACACGTTGACCAGCGCCGGCTTGCCCTGCAAGTCGGCCTGGGTGAGGGTCTTGTCACCCTGCACCGTTGGCAGGTTGAAGGCGGGGAACGGCTTGCCGATCATCGCCGAAGGCAGCTCGGCCGGGTCCAGGTACAACCCGCGATACAAAAACACCGCCACCAGCAAAAACAACGCCAGCGGCACAACCATCAACCAACGCTTCATACCGCAGCTCCCGATAGGCCAAGCGCTTCACGCACCCGGCTCTTGACCTTGACCCGATAGCGCCGGTCCAACGCCGCGAGCAACCCGCCGAACCCGGTGAGCAACCCGCCGAACCAGATCCAGCGCACGAAGGGTTTGACATGCACGCGCACGGCCCAGGCGCCGTCGCCCAGGGGTTCACCGAGGGCCACATACAGGTCACGGGTGAAACCGGCGTCGATGCCAGCCTCGGTCATCATCGAACTCTGCACGGTGTACAGGCGTTTTTCCGGGTGCAGCACGGCGATTTCCTTGCCATTGCGCACCACGCGCACAGTACCTTTGTCGGAGGTGAAGTTCGGCCCTTCGAAGTGCTTGGCACCTTCGAAGATGAAATGGTAACCAGCCAGGTCCATGGACTCGCCCGGCGCCAGGCGCAGGTCGCGCTCGGCGCTGTTCTGGCTGGACAGCACCACCCCAAGGGCGCACACCGCGATACCAATGTGGGCGATCTGCATGCCCCAGTAGCTGCGGGTCAGGGTGGGCAGGCCCTTGAGCAAACCCTTGTGGCGCGTCTTGTCGACGATATCCCGCGCCCCCGCCAGCAACACCCAGGCCGCCAGCAGGAACGTGGCGAGTACCGCCCAATTGAAGTCGCCGTAGGCAAACCCGGCGATCACCGCCAGGGCCACGCTGCCGAGCAGCACCGGCATCAGCATGCCTGCCAGCCATTTCACCGGGGTGTCTTTCCAGCGCACCAGCACGCCAACCGCCATCACCACCATCAACAGGCCCATCAGCGGGATGAACAACGCATTGAAGTACGGCGGCCCCACGGACAACTTGGCGCCGCTGAGGGCATCCAACACCAGCGGGTAGAGGGTGCCGAGCAGGATCATCGACGCGGCCACCACCAGCACCAGGTTATTGCCCAGCAACAGGGTTTCCCGCGACCACAGGTTGAAACCGACCTGGCTCTTGACCACCGGCGCGCGCAGGGCAAACAGGGTGAGCGAACCGCCGACGACAAACAGCAGGAAGATCAGGATGAACACGCCGCGCTCGGGGTCCGAGGCAAACGCATGCACCGAGGTCAGCACGCCCGAACGCACCAGGAAGGTACCGAGCAGGCTGAGGGAAAACGCCGCGATGGCGAGCAGTACCGTCCAGCTCTTGAACACGCCACGTTTTTCGGTAACGGCCAGGGAGTGAATCAGCGCGGTGCCCACCAGCCACGGCATGAAGGAGGCGTTTTCCACCGGGTCCCAGAACCACCAGCCGCCCCAGCCGAGTTCGTAGTAGGCCCACCAAGAGCCCAGGGTGATACCGATACCGAGGAAGGCCCAGGCGACGATGGTCCATGGCCGTGACCAGCGCGCCCAGGCGGCGTCGAGACGCCCGCCGAGCAACGCGGCGATGGCGAACGCGAAGGCCACGGAAAAGCCCACATAGCCCATGTAGAGCATCGGCGGGTGCACGATCAGGCCAATATCCTGCAGCAACGGGTTGAGGTCGTGACCGTCCACCGGGATCTGCGGCAGGATGCGGGTGAACGGGTTGGAGGTCATGATCAAAAACAGCAGGAAACCGATGCTGATCATGCCCATCACCGCCAGCACCCGCGCCAGCATCACTTGCGGCAATTGGCGCGAGAACACCGAGACGGCGAAGGTCCAGCCGCCGAGGATCAAGGCCCACAGCAACAATGAACCTTCGTGGGCGCCCCACACGGCGCTGAACTTGTAGTACCAGGGCAAGGCGCTGTTGGAGTTGTTGGCAACGTAGGCGACGGAAAAATCGTCGGTCATGAAGGCGTAGGTCAAGCAACCAAAGGCGAACAGCAAAAAGGCGAACTGGCCCCAGGCAGCCGGCTGCGCCAGGCTCATCCACAGGCGATCGCCGCGCCAGGCACCCAGCAAGGGCACCACGGCCTGGACCACCGCAAAGCACAGCGCGAGGATCATCGCCAACTGGCCCAACTCAGGAATAAACAGTGCGGACGTCATGGCTTAGCCCTCCTTGGCTGGGGCGGCGGGCGCGGTTTGGCCGCTGTCTTTCAAGGCTTTGGTGACCTCGGGCGGCATGTATTTTTCATCGTGCTTGGCCAACACTTCGTCAGCCACTACCACGCCGTCGGCGTTGAGTTTGCCCAGGGCGACAATGCCCTGGCCTTCGCGAAACAGGTCCGGGAGGATGCCGCGATAGGTGATGGTCACGGCCTTGTTGAAGTCGGTGACCACGAAGGTGACGTCCAACGAATCGCCGGAACGCTTCAACGAGCCCTGCTCTACCATGCCGCCGGCGCGGATGCGCGTATCGACCGGCGCTTCGCCATTGGCGATCTGGGTGGGCGTGTAGAACAGGTTGATGTTCTGCTGCAGGGCGCTCAGGGCCAGGGTCACGGCAATGCCGACGCCGGCCAGGATGGCAAGGATGATCAACAGACGCTTTCTACGCAGCGGATTCACTTTTCGGTCTCCCGGCGCAGACGTCGCGCCTCTTGTTGCAGGTAACGCTTGCGGGCCAGGATCGGCGCGGCGACGTTGAGGGCCAGTACCGCCAGGCAGATGCCATAGGCCGTCCAGACATACAGGCCGTGGTGGCCCATGGCGAGAAAATCACTGAAAGAAGCAAAACTCATCCGCGTGCTCCCAGGCAGTTTTGCACTTCGGCTTTGACCCAACTGGTACGGGCTTCACGCTTGAGCACTTCAAGGCGCATGCGCAGCAGCAGTACGGCGCCGAAGAAACAGTAGAAGCCCAGCACCATCAGCAGCAACGGCGCCCACATTTCCATGGGCATCGCCGGTTTTTCGGTGAGGGTGAAGGTGGCGCCCTGGTGCAGGGTGTTCCACCACTCCACCGAGTACTTGATGATCGGGATGTTGATCACGCCGACAATCGCCAGCACCGCGCAGGCCTTGGCGGCGCTGTCGCGGTTGCTGATGGCGTTGCCCAAGGCGATCAGGCCGAAATACAGGAACAGCAGGATCAGCATCGAGGTCAGGCGCGCATCCCACACCCACCACGAACCCCAGGTCGGCTTGCCCCAGATTGCACCGGTCACCAGCGCCACGGCGGTCATCCACGCACCGATGGGCGCGGCGCATTGCAGGGCCACATCGGCCAGCTTCATCTTCCAGACCAGGCCGACGATGCCGCACACCGCCAGCATCACATAGCAGGACTGGGCCAGCATCGCGGCAGGCACGTGGATATAGATGATGCGAAAGCTGTTGCCTTGCTGATAGTCCGGCGGCGCAAAGGCCAGGCCCCAGACCAGGCCGATGCCGATCAGCAGGATGGCGGCGATACTCAACCACGGCAGCAGCTTGCCACTGATGCCATAAAACCATTTGGGCGAGCCGAGCTTGTGAAACCAGGTCCAGTTCATTGCTGTTTCCATCACGGTGCTTTTCGTCGTGGCGAAAAGCTCAGGGTCTTTACTGACTCCGCGTCGTTAACGCCGGGTCAGACCTCATTATTCACCGACGCTGATTTTCAGGCCGGCGGCTATAGCAAAAGGTGTCAGGGTTACCGCCAGGGCGGTCAGGCTGCCAAGCCACAAGAGGTAACCGGTCGCCGGCATGCCCATGAGCGCGGCTTGCAACGCGCCACTGCCCAGGATCAACACCGGGATATACAAAGGCAGAATCAACAGGGCCAGCAACAGCCCGCCACGCTTCAAGCCGACCGTCAACGCTGCGCCCACCGCCCCCAACAGGCTGAGCACCGGCGTGCCGAGTAACAAGGACAGGAGTAGCACCGGCAGGCATTCAACGGGCAACCCGAGCATCATGGCAAGCAGTGGCGAGAGCAAGACTAGCGCCAAGCCGGAAAAAGCCCAGTGTGCCAGCACCTTGGCCAGCACCAGAAGTGGCAAAGGGTGCGACGAAAGGACCCACTGTTCCAGGGAACCGTCTTCGAAATCACTGCGAAACAGCCCGTCCAGCGAGAGCAGGACCGATAAAAGCGCGGCGACCCATACCAGTCCTGGGGACAAGGTTTGCAACAGTTTAGTCTCCGGGCCGACCGCCAGCGGAAACAGCGCGATCACGATGGCAAAGAACACCAGCGGGTTGGCCAGTTCGGCGGGGCGACGGCACAACAGCCGTGCCTCGCGGGCCACCAACAAGGCGAACACACTCATAGCGACCACCGCCCCAGGTCCAGCTCACGGTAGCCGGCAGGCAAGCGCGCCAAGGTGTGGTGGGTAGTGAGCACCACCAGGCCGCCTTGCTCGCAGTGCTGGGCCAGGTGCGCTTCGAGTTGAGCCACGCCTTGTTTGTCGAGGGCCGTAAAAGGTTCGTCGAGAATCCACAGCGGCGGGCCGGGCAAGTACAAGCGGGCCAGGGCCACACGGCGCTGCTGGCCGGCGGACAGGGTATGGCAGGGAACGTCTTCAAAGCCCTTGAGGCCTACCGCGGCCAGGGCCTGCCAGATGGCTTCACGGGAAGCAGGATGATGCAGGGCGCTGAGCCAACTGAGGTTTTCTTCAGCGGTGAGTACGTCCTTGATGCCGGCGGCGTGGCCGATCCAGATCAGGTTGCGCGCCAGTTCGCTACGTTGTTCGTTCAACGGCTTGCCGTTGAGACGCACCACGCCGGCCGTGGGCTGCATCAGCCCGGCCAGCAGGCGCAGCAGGCTGGTCTTGCCGCTGCCATTGGGGCCACTGACTTGCACCATGTCGCCACTCGAAAGCCGCAGGTCGAGTTGCTCGAACAGCAGGCGCAGGTCGCGTTCACAGGCAAGCGCTACGGCTTCAAGAAGAGGGCTGGTCAAAAGATCGCGGGCCTTTACGGTTCAAGTCGGCGGTGCAGCGGCCGTTATAGAGAGATGCACAATAACGGCTTTGGCGACCGATTTTAGAGAGCTGGATCAAATAGTTGTGAGGTTTTTACCGCTCTCTTTACAGACGGGCGGCATTATACATGCGATGCCCTACTCTAAAGAGGGCAATTTCCCCAGAGACCACGCGCACGATGACCGGTGAGATCAACCTTCCTCCACTGCCGCCCACCTCAGCCCCCGGACCCGCGCCGCTGCCGGCTGCCGGCGAGCTGCTCAAGCTGCTGGAACCGCAGGCCGGGTTGATCGGCCCGGGGAAAACCGTGAACGCCGAGGTCATCGCGCTTAAACAAGGCGGCGAGGCCTTTCAACTGCTGCTCAAGTTGACCCTCGAAGGCGGTCGCCAGACCCTGGTGCAGGCCAGCAGTGCCCAGCCCTTGCCCCTGGGCAGCAACGTGGCGGTGAGCCAGACGCCTGCGGGCAACCTGGCCATCACCTTGCAACAAGCCATGAGCGCCAACGTGGCCGCCCTCACCCGCCTCGACACCACGCAAATGCCGGTGGGCACGCTGCTGCAAGCCAAGGTGCTGACCACGCAGATGCTGCCCCAGGGCACGGCGCAACCGGCGATCTATCGTTCGCTGGTGAGTGTGCTCAATAACGCCCTGGCCGGTGCCACCCTGGCGTTGGAAAGCCCTCAGCCGCTGAGGGTGGGCAGCTTGCTCAGTGCCGTGGTGCAGAACGCGCAAACCCTGAACTTCGTACCGCTGAGCGGCTTGAAAGACCAACTGGCCGTGGCGCAACAGCTCGCCACCCAGCAAAGTCGCCAAGGCTCGCTGGACGCAGTGTTTACCGCCTTGCAAAACCTGCCCCGTGGCGACAGCACATCGGCCGAGCTGCGGGCCGCCGCCGAGCGATTATTGGCGGCCTTGCCCGATCTGGCACAGGTCAGCAACCCCAAGGTGCTGGCCCAGGTGGTGCAGAACAGCGGCGCCTTTCTGGAAGCCAAATTGCTTGCCGGCCAGAACCCGCAAATCCCACCGCTGGACATGAAAGGCGCGCTGTTGCGCCTGGTCGCAGACCTGCTGCCCGCCCTGCCCGCCAGCACCAACCTGAATGCGATCCTCGCCGCCAATACCCTGGCCCAGGTGTTGCCACACTTTGTGCGCAGCCCGTTGAACACCCTCGGCCAGGTCGGCGCCCGGCAGATACCCGCCGGCTTCCCGCTGCCCGAGCGGCTGATGGCAAAACTGGAAGGTGAAGGCGACCTGGAAAACCTGCTACGCCTGGCCGCCGCGGCAATCTCGCGCTTGCAGAGCCATCAACTGTCGAGCCTGGAACAGACCGGCACCACCGCCGACGGCCGCCTGCAAACGACCTGGCAGTTGGAAATCCCCCTGCGCACTCTGCAAGACATCGTGCCGTTGCAGGTCAAGTTTCAACGCGAGGAGCCCGCGCCAGACAAGGACCAGACCGAGCGCAAAGATAAAAAAGACCCTAAGCAAATGCTCTGGCGCGTCGAACTGGCCTTCGACATGGAGCCGCTGGGCCCCTTGCAGGTTCAGGCGCAGTTGTCCCAGGGCAAACTGTCCAGCCAACTGTGGGCCAGCCGCCCGTTCACCGCCAGCCTGATCGAAAGCCACTTGGGCAGCCTGCGCGAGCGCCTGGTGTCATCCGGGCTCAACGTCGGCGACCTGGATTGCCACCTGGGCACCCCGCCACGCGGGCCAAAAACCGGACTGGAGCAACGCTGGGTGGATGAAACCGCATGAAAAACGCCGCCCCACCCCGCCAAGCCATCGCCCTCAAGTACGACGGCCAACAGGCCCCCACCCTGACGGCCAAAGGCGACGACGCCCTGGCCGAAGCCATCCTCAAATTGGCACGGGAAAACGAAGTCCCCATCTATGAAAACCCCGAGCTGGTGAAACTGCTGGCGCGCATGGAACTGGGCGACAGCATTCCGCAAGAGCTGTACCGCACCATTGCCGAAATCATTGCATTTGCCTGGACATTGAAGGGCAAGTTCCCGGTGGGCTACGACCCGGATGCGGGACCGGTGGAACGCGATGTCACTGAACAGGGTGACGATTACTGATTGCTCATGAGCTCCATACACATCCAACTGTGGGAGCGGGCTTGCCTGCGATGGTGGCCTGCCAGCCGAAGCCTATCTACCTGACACCCCGCGATCCAACTGTGGGAGCGGGCTTGCTCGCGAAGGCGGCCTGGCAGTCAACACAGTTGAATTGTGTACATATCCATTGCTGCGGTAACGGCCGCTTAGGGTTCCGCC
>NZ_LYSO01000169.1:0-9873 GCF_001728935.1 Pseudomonas sp. AP42 | reverse complement strand
TCAGGGCCTGCTTGCGCAGCAGGCCTCGGTTGACCACGCCAAAGCGCGTGGGCAAATGCCCGAGAAAGAGGTTCTCGGCCACGCTCATTTCCGGCACCAGGTGCAGCTCCTGGTGAATCACTGCCACACCGCTGGCAATGCTGTCGGCGGCGCATTTGAACGCCATGGTTTGCGCGCCGATCTGCACGGTGCCGCTGGATGGAATGTAGGCGCCGCCGAGGATTTTCAGCAAGGTCGATTTGCCGGCGCCGTTCTCGCCCATCAGCGCATGCACCTGGCCCGGGTGGGCGGTGAAGCAGATGCCATCCAGCGCCTTGACCCCGGGAAAGGTCTTGCCGATGCCGTCAAACCGCAGGGCCGCAGCGGTCATTTCCACAGCCCGATCTTGGTCAGTTCCGCTTGGAAGTTTTCGCGGGTGATCAGCGTCACTTCGTCCATGGCCGTGTATTTCGGCGGCTCGGTGCCCTGGGTGACCCACTCGTACATCATCTCGGCGGTTTTGTAGCCTTCAATGTGCGGGCTGGGCAGCATCGAACCAAAGAAGCCGCTGTTGGCTTTCTTCAATTCGCCGATGGCGTCGGTGCCATTGATGCCGATGCCGATCACATTGGCTGCGGCGAAACCGGCACTTTCGGTGGCGCGCACGCCGCCGAGCACGGTGTTGTCGTTCATGCCGCCGATGATCAGGTTCTTCGCCCCGCTTGGCAGCTTGACCAAGGCCGAGTTGGTGGCGTCCATGCTCCCGGGCACGTCGAGGGTTTTCAGGGGGGCGGTGAGGATGTGGTCCTTGGGAATACCCGCCTCCTCTAGGGATTTGATCGAGCCATCGGTGCGTTTCTTGCCGGTGTCGAGTTCGTTGAAGGTGTTGATCACCGCGTAGGTGTCCTTCCAGTCCCAACCGCGCTTTTTCGCTTCGGCGGCCATGGCGGCGCCCTGCTTCTGGCCGACTTCAAATGCGGCCATGCCCAGGTACGGCACGTCTTCCATGAAGTTGCCCTTGGCATCGACAAAGCGATCATCCACGGCCATCACTTTCAAGCCGTTGGCCTTGGCCTTGGCGACAATGGCCGGGCCCAGGGACACGTCCGGCGGGCAGATCACAAAACCCTTGGCGCCGTTGGCGGCCAGGCTGTCGATGGCCGAGAGGGTTTTCTCGCCGTCGGGCACCGCGATCTTGATGAGTTTGAAGCCTTTGTCCTGGGCGGCTTTTTCCGCAAACGCCCATTCAGTCTGGAACCAGGGCTCTTCGGCCTGCTTGACCAAAAAACCGATCTTCACTTCTTCAGCGGCCAGCAACAGGCCGCTCAAGCTCATGGCCGAGACCGCCACAGCGGCGCAGCACAGGGAACGCAAACCACGACGACAATTCATACGGGTGACTCCTTGTTGTTGTTTTTAGGTAGAACGTTGTAGGAGCGAGCTTGCTCGCGAAAACCCCGAGGGCGACGTGTTCATCCAGCCTGAACGCGTTATCGTTGACGTTTTTCGCGGGCAAGCCCGCTCCTACAGGTTATCCGGCGAAGCGGTGACAGGGTTTTCCGGGAACATCCATTTCAATCGCCAGTACCGCACCATCCAACGGATGCCCCGAGGGACTCGCGGCACTGGTGATGTACAGCGTGGTGAGCTCGGGCCCACCGAACACGCAACTGGTGGGACGGCTGACCGGTAGTTCGATGATGCGATCCACCTCACCTGAAGGCGTTAGCCGCAGCAGGCAACTGCCGTCCCAGCGCGCGTTCCAGATGTAGCCGTCGGCGTCCATGGCCGAGCCATCCGGCCCGCCGCGTGTGTGCGGCCCGAACCAGGCCTGGGCGGCGCCGAGTTGGCCGTCAGCCTGGATCGAATGCTGATAGAGCGTACCGTCCATGCTGTCGCCGAAATGCACCTGGCTGCCCGCCTCGTTCCAAAGCAAGGTGTTGGGAATGCCCAGGCCCGCCAACAACGGCGTGACCCGCGCATCGGCATCGATGCGAAACAAGCCACCGGAGCGCCGGGTAATCGGCAGGTCTTCGCCCTGCTCGCCTATGTTGTTCTGCATGGTGCCCAACCACAGCCGGCCCTGGGCATCGCAGCGTGCTTCATTGCCGCGGTTGCCCGTTTGCGGGTCGGCTACGCACAGCAGGGTCAAGGCTTCGGTGGCCAGGTCCAGGCGATACACACCGCTGCTCAAGGTCACCAGCGCATCACCGCTTTGACAGGGGATGAACGCCGAGACGTGCTCAGGCAATTGCCACACCTGCAACTGCCCCCCCATCAGACGCAGCGCCTGGCGGGCAGCGATATCCACCCAATACAGGGCCTGGGTCGGTGCATCCCAGAACGGCCCTTCGCCCAACCGGGCACGGTGCGGGGTGACTGCGCTCAACGACATGAAACCTCCTGATCAGTTACAGCGATTCGCGCGACGGCGTGCCATTTACCAGGCGCTGAATGCGCAAGGGGTTGGCGTTTTTCAACGCGTCGGGCAGCAGGCTATCAGGGTAGTTCTGGAAGCACACCGGGCGCAGGAAGCGGTCGATGGCCAAGGTGCCAACCGAGGTGCCACGCGCATCGGAAGTTGCCGGGTACGGCCCGCCGTGGACCATGGAATCGCACACTTCCACGCCAGTGGGGTAACCGTTGAGCAGGATGCGCCCGACTTTCTGTTCCAGCAGGGGCGTGAGTTCGGCGAACTGGTGCAGGTCGCCCGGTTCGCCGATGAGCGTGGCGGTCAACTGCCCGTGCAGCCCTTGCAGGGCGGCGCTGAGTTGCGCCTGGTCGGCTACTTCGACGAACACCGTGGTGGGGCCGAACACTTCCTCTTGCAGCACTTCGTCACCGTCAATCAACAGACGTACATCCGCCCTGAACAGTTGCGGTTGCGCCTGGTTGCCCGATTGCGCGCTGCCCGCCAGATGCTGGATGCCCGGGTGAGACAAGAGTTTTTCCAGGCCCTTGCCGTAGCTGCCCAGGGTGCCGGCATTAAGCATGGTTTGTGGCGGTTGCTCGCCGATCAATTGCGCGACCTGCTGAGTGAACGCGGTGAACGCAGACGAAGCGATACCGATCACCAGGCCTGGGTTGGTGCAGAACTGGCCGCAGCCTTGTACCACCGACGCGGTCAGGTCACGGGCAATGCTTTCAGCGCGGGCTTGCAGCGCCTGGGGCAGCACGATCACGGGGTTGATGCTCGACATCTCGGCAAACACCGGGATCGGTTGCGGGCGCGCCGCGGCCATGTCGCAGAGGGCGCGGCCGCCTTTGAGCGAGCCGGTAAAGCCTACCGCCTGGATCGCCGGGTGCTTGACCAGCGCCTCACCGACGCCGCCGCCAAAGATCATATTGAACACGCCAGCCGGCATCTCGGTTGCCTCGGCAGCACGAATGATCGCATCGGCCACGCGCTCGGCGGTCGCCATGTGCCCACTGTGGGCCTTGAACACCACCGGGCAGCCGGCGGCCAGCGCGGCAGCGGTGTCGCCGCCAGCCGTGGAAAATGCCAGGGGGAAGTTGCTGGCGCCGAACACCGCCACCGGGCCGAGGCCGATACGGTATTGGCGCAGGTCCGGGCGCGGCAGCGGCTGGCGCTCTGGCAGGGCCTTGTCGATACGTGCGCCGTAGAAGTCACCACGGCGCAGCACGGTGGCGAACAAGCGCATCTGGCCGCTGGTGCGCCCGCGTTCGCCTTTGATGCGTGCGGCCGGCAAGGCGGTTTCGCGGCAAACCAGTTCGACGAAATCATCGCCCAAGGCATCCAGTTCATCGGCCACTGCATCCAGGAACTGCGCACGCCGTGCGGCGCTCAAGGCGCGATAGGCCGGATAAGCCTGGGCCGCGGCCTGGGCGGCGGCATCCACTTCCTGGGCGGTGGCCTGGTAGAAATCCTGGGGCAAGGCTTCGCCGGTGGTGGCGTCGATGCTTTGCAGCTTGATGCTGCCGTTGGCGCTGCGCTGGCCGCCGATGTAGTTGTGGCCGAGGAACGGGGTCATGTTGATCTCCTTAAAGGGGGGTGACTTGGCCGGGTTCAAATGCCGCATCGCTGCTGCCGATACCGTTGATCAACGGCGCGCCGAATTCAGCCTGGCTGATCTCGAACACATCGCCCGGCTGGGTACGTATACCGTCGGCGAATGACAAGGTGGCGGTGCCGAAGAAGTGAATGTGCACATCGCCCGGCTTGAGGAACTGGCTGTATTTGAAGTGGTGGTATTCGAGGTTTTCCAGGCTGTGGCACATATTGGCCTCGCCGCTGAGGAATTCGTTCTGCCAGATGACTTCGCCGTTGCGCAGGATGCGGCTGGTGCCCGCCAGATGCTGGGGCAGTTCGCCCACGCGCAGCTCCGGGCCATAGCTGCAACTGCGCAGCTTGGAATGGGCCAGGTACAGGTAGTTCTTGCGCTCCATCACATGGTCGGAGAACTCGTTGCCCACCGCAAAACCCAGGCGATAGGGTTTACGGTCATGCCCGATCACATAGAGGCCGCCGATTTCCGGCTCTTCGCCGGCGTCTTCGGCGAACGGCGGCACCGGGAACGCCTGGCCCGGGCGCACGACGATGCTGCCATCGCCTTTGTAGAACCACTCTGGTTGCACACCGGCCTGGCCGGCGCCTGGTTTGCCGCCCTCCACGCCCCATTTGAAGATGCGCATGGTGTCGGTCATCGCGCTGTCGTCGCCGGCCTGCTGGTGCATCTTGTCGCGGGCCGAGGCGCTGCCCAGGTGGGTAAGGCCGGTGCCGCTGATCAGCATGTGGGCCGGGTCAGGGTGGTCCAGCGGGGGCAAAATTTTATGGTCCGCCAATAAGGCGGCGTAGTCATGGCTGCCGCCCAGGCCAAAGGCCTCCACCTGGTGCTGCAACTTGCCGCCGGCTTCGATAGCGGCCAGCGCCAGTTCACGCACGCTGTGGGCGCCGCGCACTTCGCGTACCTGGTTGCCTTCTACCACGCCGACGCGGCGCTCACCGTTGCTCAACTCGAACTGAACTAAACGCATGCGGGTTCTCCTGGATTTATGTGCGTGTGGCGCCACGGGCGCTGGCGGCGAATTGGTCGGCGGGCAGCACGTGCTTGCGCTCCAACAAGCGGTAGACCACAAGGGTCAGCAGCAGCCCGAACACCATCACACCGGATAAGAAATACAAGCCTGAGGCCAGGTTGCCGGTGTACTCCTTGAGCGCACCGATCACGAACGGGCCGATATAGCCGCCGAGGTTGCCCACCGAGTTGATCAAGGCAATACCGGCCGCCGCACTGGCGCCGGCAAAAAAGCGCCCCGGCAGGGTCCAGAACACCGCGGTGCAGGAAAACATTGCAAATGCCGCCAGGCACAGCGCGGCCATTTGCAGCACCGGCACGGTGAGCCAGGCGCTGCAGAACAGGCCGATGGCGCCCAGCACATAGAGCACGGCGAGATGGCCGTAACGGTCGTTCAAGCGGTCGGAACTGCGCGGGATGATCAACAGGCCGATGATGCCGAAGATATAGGGCACGGCGGAGATGAAGCCGGTGGTGAGGTCGCTGCCGCCAAACTGTTTGATCAGGGTCGGCAGCCACAGGCCGAGGCCGTAGATGCTCAAGGTCACCGGCAGGTAGAACAGCGCCAGCAGCAACACGCGCTTGTCCTTGAGCGCATGCAAGGGGTTGCCGTGGCGCGTCTGGCCGTAGGCTTGCAGGTCTTTGTGCAGCTCGCCGGTGAGCCAGGCTTTTTCTTCCTCGCTCATCCAGTTGACCTTTTGGGGGCCATCCGGCAGGTAACGCAGCACCGGCCAGGTCAGCAGGATCGCCGGGGTGCCGATCACGATAAACAGCCACTGCCAGCCATGCAGGCCGAGGATGCCGTCCATGCCGAGCAGACCGCCGGACACTGGACCGGTGATCATCATTGCAATGGGTTGGGAGAGGATGAACAGCCCGAGGATCTTGCCGCGATGGCGCACCGGGAACCATTGGGTGATGTAGTACAGCACGCCGGGAAAGAACCCCGCCTCCGCCGCGCCCAGCAGAAAGCGCATCACATAGAAGCTGTGCGGCCCCTGCACGAACGCCATGCCAATGGTGATGGCGCCCCAGGTGATCATGATGCGCGCAAACCAGCGCCGTGCGCCGAAGCGGTCGAGCATCAGGTTGCTGGGAATCTCGAACAGGAAATAGCCAATGAAAAACAACCCCGCACCCAGGCCATAGGCGGCGTCGCCGATGCCCACGTCAGCGCCCATGTGCAGCTTGGCGAAGCCCACGGCGGAACGGTCCACGTAGGCGATCAGGTACAGCAGGATCAGGAAGGGAATCAGTTTCAGCGTGATGCGCCGAATAAGCCGCAGTTCCTGGCTCATGGGGTCGATCTCCGATTGTTGTTTTTATAGAAGCTCGGGGGACGCCTCTCGCGAAAATCCGCCAGGGTCATACCTCAGTTGAGAAAGACTATATAGTATGACTATTTGCAAAACAACACTTCCAAAGCAGCGATTTTGCGCTTATGTTTAAGCACGCATAGAACATATAGTCATACAATAAGAGAATCGATCATGCCTGACAAAAAGCCCGGCCTACGCTCTGCCCAGTGGTTCGGTACCGCCGACAAGAACGGTTTCATGTACCGCAGCTGGATGAAGAACCAAGGCATTGCCGACCATCAGTTCCATGGCAAGCCGATCATCGGCATCTGCAACACCTGGTCGGAGCTGACGCCGTGCAACGCGCACTTCCGCCAGATCGCCGAGCACGTCAAGCGTGGCGTGATCGAGGCCGGTGGCTTCCCGGTGGAGTTCCCGGTGTTTTCCAACGGCGAATCCAACCTGCGCCCTACCGCCATGCTCACTCGCAACCTGGCGAGCATGGATGTGGAAGAAGCGATTCGCGGCAACCCGATTGATGGCGTGGTACTGCTCACCGGCTGTGACAAAACCACCCCGGCGCTGCTGATGGGCGCGGCCAGTTGTGATGTGCCGGCCATCGTGGTCACCGGCGGGCCGATGCTCAACGGCAAGCACAAGGGCCAGGACATCGGCTCGGGCACGGTGGTGTGGCAGCTCAGCGAACAGGTCAAGGCCGGCACCATCACCCTGGATGACTTCCTCGCGGCCGAGGGCGGCATGTCGCGTTCGGCGGGCACCTGCAACACCATGGGCACGGCTTCTACCATGGCGTGCATGGCCGAAGCACTGGGCACTTCCCTGCCCCACAACGCGGCGATTCCGGCGGTGGATGCGCGTCGCTATGTACTGGCGCACATGTCGGGCATGCGCGCCGTGGAGATGGTGCGTGAAGACTTGAAGCTGTCGAAGATCCTCACCAAGGAGGCGTTTGAAAACGCTATCCGCGTGAACGCAGCCATCGGCGGCTCGACCAACGCGGTGATCCACTTGAAAGCCATCGCCGGGCGCATCGGTGTCGAACTCGACCTGGATGACTGGACCCGCATCGGCCGCGGCATGCCGACCATTGTCGACCTGCAACCCTCCGGGCGCTTTCTGATGGAGGAGTTTTACTATGCCGGTGGCCTGCCCGCTGTGCTGCGCCGCCTGGGTGAAGCCAACCTGATCCCGCACCCCAACGCCTTGACCGTCAACGGCAAGTCCCTGGGCGAGAACACCCAGGACTCACCGATCTACGGCCAGGACGAAGTGATCCGCACCCTGGACAACCCGATCCGCGCCGACGGCGGCATCTGCGTGCTGCGCGGCAACCTCGCGCCCCTGGGCGCGGTGCTCAAGCCTTCGGCAGCGAGCCCCGAACTGATGCAGCACCGTGGCCGCGCCGTGGTGTTCGAAAACTTCGACATGTACAAGGCACGCATCAACGACCCGGAGCTGGACGTGGATGCCAACTCGATCCTGGTCATGAAAAACTGCGGCCCCAAGGGTTACCCAGGCATGGCCGAAGTCGGCAACATGGGCTTGCCCGCCAAGCTGCTGGCCCAGGGCGTGACGGACATGGTGCGCATTTCCGATGCACGCATGAGCGGCACCGCCTACGGCACCGTGGTATTGCACGTGGCACCGGAAGCCGCTGCCGGCGGGCCGTTGGCGACTGTGAAGGAAGGTGACTGGATCGAACTCGATTGCGCCAATGGCCGCCTGCACCTGGACATTCCCGACGCCGAGCTGGCAGCACGCATGGCCGACCTGCCGCCCGCGCAGAACCTCATCGTCGGCGGCTATCGCCAGCTGTACATCGACCATGTGCTGCAGGCCGACCAAGGCTGTGACTTTGACTTCCTGGTGGGCTGTCGCGGGGCGGAAGTCCCACGGCATTCCCACTAATTGGGATGCTATGATGCGGCGAATCTAAGCCAGAGCCTCCCCGTCGTTATGGATCACCAGCCGCCCAAGCCGCGCAAGAGCCAGCATGCCCAGATCGTTCAGGACTTGGGCATGCACATCGTTTCCGGTCGCTTCAAGCCCGAGGAACGGTTGCCCATGGAAGCCACGCTGTGCGAGGAATACCAGGTCAGCCGCTCGGTATTGCGCGAAGCCACGCGAGTGCTCAGCGCCAAGGGCCTGGTGTATTCCAAGCCACGGGTGGGCGCGGTGGTACGGCCACGCTTGAAATGGCACCTGCTCGACCCGGACGTGCTGTCCTGGTTGATGCGGTCCACGCCCCACAGCGAGTTCTTCAACACCCTGGCCGGGGTGCGCCGCATCCTCGAACCGGAGATCGCCGCCATGGCCGCGACCACCGCCACCGATGAAGACATCGCCACCATCGAACACGCCTACCAGGGCATGGAAACCGCCAAGACCCACGAGGAGCTGTTGCAGGCCGACCTGGACTTCCACCGCGCGATTGCCGACGCCACCCGCAACGACCTGCTCGCCTATATGTGCAACATGCTCTCGTTGCCGTTGCGCGAGTCGATCAACATCACCAACCGACGCCCGGACATCCAGGGCCTGAGTCTGCCGCGGCACAAGGCGATCCTAACGGCGATCCAGAACCGCGATGCCCTGGGCGCACGGCATGCGTCGCTGGTGCAACTGGATGACACGCGAGTGGCGCTGGACACGGTGATGAACGTGTTGACGCCGTTGTAAACCCGCGTCATTCCTGATTGTTATTGTTGGCCCTGGGGCAGCTGTTATCGCCCTCTTTTTTCAGCGCCAGGACGGCCTGGCGCTCGGACAGCAAGTGGGTGATGGCGCCGCCGATCGCCGCAGAAATCAACGCCAACGCCTCTTTAGGCAGATTGATCGCCGCCCAGGTCAACCCGCCGATCAGCAGGATGACAAACAGGATATTGAACCGTGACACCCCGAGTTTTATCGAGCGGACGATATCGGACGTGTCCTGCATTTTTTCGAAGCGTTTTAGGTCTTCGAACTTGCGCACCGATTCCAGGGTTTCCAGGTAATGGGTTTCGGCCCGCTTGAGTTTCTTGATCACATCGGCTTCAAGCATGATCTCCTCTATCTCGATCCTGACCAGGCTGATATTGGCGCCTGGGCGGCCGAGAATTTCCGAACTCAACGACCCCTCGGCCAGCTCGGCCAGCAGATAGGTATAGGAGGTTTCGCTGATGTCCTTGGCATATTTTTGCAAGGCTGAGGTGTAGCACTTGGTGGCGTATCGGGTGAACAGACGCTCGGCGTCGTTAGTCTTTTTGATCAGTTCTTCAACTTCGTCGATCAGTTCCCGTTCCATTTTTAATATCCCTATTAAGCGTGGCTTCGAAAAGCAATGAGCGCCGACCGCTGCGCTGGCACGTTAGGGGCAAACATCCCTCGATCAAGGGCCAGTGTCTACTGTCAAACCTGACAGGTGAATAGGAGGCAGGGCACTGTGGCGAGGGAGCTGGCTCGCCTGCGATAACCCTAGGTATCCACACAACTTTGCAGACCGTAGCAGCCAACGGTAACCACGATGCGAAGCGAGTCGCTCTTGATCTTGATCTTGA
>NZ_LYSO01000168.1:0-9996 GCF_001728935.1 Pseudomonas sp. AP42 | reverse complement strand
GCTCGCTTCGCATCGTGGTTACCGTTGAGCGCTACAGAGTTGTGTCGATACCTATTTGGGGCCCCGCAACCGATCAAACGCCTTTAGTCGACGGCAACAGTACCGTGAGGATGCCCACCAACGGCAGGAACGAGCACAACTTGTACACGTATTCGATGCCGTGATGATCAGCGAGCATCCCGAGCAGCGCCGCGCCGATCCCACTGAAGCCGAACATCAGGCCGAAGAATATCCCGGCGATCATGCCCACATTGCCCGGCACCAATTCCTGGGCAAACACCACGATGGCCGAGAACGCCGAGGCGATGATAAAGCCAATGACCACGCTGAGTACGGCGGTCCAGAACAGGTCGACGTAGGGCAGAGCCAGGGTGAACGGTGCGGCGCCGAGGATGGAGAACCAGATAACCTTTTTGCGGCCGATCTTGTCGCCGATCGGGCCACCGGCAAAGGTGCCCACGGCCACTGCGCCGAGGAACAGAAACAGGTACATCTGCGAGCTGGCTACCGACAGCTGGAATTTCTCGATCAGGTAGAACGTGAAGTAGCTGGTCAGGCTGGTCATGTACCAGTATTTGGAGAACACCAGCACGGCCAATACCACCAGGGCGAAGGTCACGCGGCCTTTGGACAAGCCGTGGGTCGCCTGGCTGCCTTGCTTGAGCTTGAACAGGTTGAGGTGGTGGCGGTACCAGCGGCTCAAACCGTACAGCACCAGGATGGCGAACACCGCGAACAGGCCGAACCAGGCAATGTGGCTTTGGCCGTAGGGAATGATGATCGCCGCCGCCAGCAATGGGCCGAAGGCGCTGCCGGTGTTGCCGCCGACCTGGAAGGTCGATTGCGCCAGGCCGTAGCGCCCACCGGAGGCCAGGCGTGCGACGCGGGAGGTTTCCGGGTGGAAGGTCGATGAGCCCACGCCCACCAGCGCCGCCGCGAGCAATATCGCCGGGAAGTTGCCGACAAAGGCCAGCATCAAGATGCCGACCAAGGTGCACACCATGCCCGCCGGCAATAGCCAGGGTTTGGGGTGGCGGTCGGTGTGGTAGCCGATCCACGGTTGCAACAGCGAGGCGGTCAACTGGAAGGTCAGGGTGATCAGGCCGACCTGGGTAAAGCTCAGGCCGTAGTTGGCCTTGAGCATCGGGTAGATCGACGGCAGCACCGCCTGGATCAAGTCATTGATCAGGTGCGCCAGGGCACAGGCGCCCAGGACGCGCATGACTAAGGGGCTTACTTGCGGGCTGGTCGAAGGTGCGGCGGGTGACGCTGTGACTGTGGACATGCGGGCATTCCGTACAAGGCAGCTAACAGGCGTGGAGGCGGGCGGCGGTGATGTGAACCGCCACTCCATCTGGACTCGGCGTTTATGCTAGATTCGGCGCCAATGCCTGTCTCGCGCAATTCGGGCAGAAACCATCGCAAAAAGGGCGAAATGATCAAATCACTGGATAAATTTCTGCGAGAAATCGATGAGGGCGACTGGGCTGTCATCAGCTCGGCCACCGATTACCCCGAACACTGGGTGATCCCCGAACACAGCCACAACAAGCACCAACTGCTGTACGCCATTGGCGGTGTGATGGTGGTGTACTCGGCCCTGAGGCAATGGACGGTGCCGCCCAATCGTGGCTTTTGGATGCCTTGCGGTCAAGTTCACTCGCTGCGCTGCGTGGGTACGCTGCAGATGCGCAGCGTGTTCGTGCGCCCGGACAGCTTCCCCAACCTGCCGGCCGAGCCCAAGACGGTGACGGTCTCGCCGCTGCTGAGTGAACTGATCAAGGCCTCGGTGAGCTTGAAACCGCCGTATGCCGAGGATTCACGCGACGCGCGGATCATGCACCTCATCCTCGATGAACTGGCCATCCTGCCGGCCTTGCCGCTGTCTTTGCCCCAGCCTGCCGACCCACGCCTGAGCCCGATCTGCCTGGCGTTGCAGGACGAGCCGAGTGATGCCTCCACCGTCGCCGACTGGAGTGCGCGGTTGGGGTTGGACCAAACCACCATCCAGCGCCTGTTCCGCAAGGAAACCGGTATGACCTTCGGCCAGTGGCGCCAGCAAGCGCGGCTATTGCTGGCGCTGGAGCGCATTGCGGTGGGGCAGAAGATCATCGATGTGGCGTTTGAATTGGGCTATGAAAGCCCCAGCGCTTTTACCAGCATGTTCAAGAAACAGTTTGGCAAAACGCCGAGTCATTTTTTCAAGTAGTGCCGCTCGCCATGCGCGCATGAGCAGGGCGGCGCGATGCCAGGTAAGCCAGCAGCGTGGCGACTACCAGCAAGGCGGCGCTCAGCTCGAAGGTGGCCCGGTAGCCGCTCAAGTCGAATGCCACACCACCGACGGTGGCGCCGGCGGCAATCGCCAGCTGGATGATGGCGACCATCAATCCCCCGCCGGCCTCGGCGTCGTCGGGCAAGGCGCGGGCCAGCCATGTCCACCAGCCCACAGGCGCAGCAGTGGCCACCAGGCCCCAGCAGCCCAGCAGCACAGTGGTGGCAATCGCTGAACCGCCGAATGCCACCAGCGCAAGGGCGATGCCGGCCATGATCAACGGGATGGCAATCAGCGTCGGGTAGAGGTGGCGCTTGAGCAAGTGCTCAATCAACACCGTACCCGCCAGACCGGCCAGGCCGAGCACCAGCAGCATCAACGACAGTGTGGACACCTCGACCCGGGTCACGCCTTCCAGGAACGGCCGCAGGTAAGTGAACAGCATGAACTGGCCCATGAAAAACAGGCTGACAGCGCACATGCCCAAGGCCACCTTGGGGTTTCTCAGCAGGCGCAGTGCATTGCCGGTGTTCGCCGCGCCGCTGTGCTTGAGCGCCGGCAGGCTCAGCCACAGCCAGGCCAGCGCAATCACGGCCACCGGCACCACGCAAAAGAATGCGCCGCGCCAGCCAATCAGGCCGCCGAGAAAGCTGCCCAGCGGCGCCGCAATCACCGTCGCCAGGGCGTTGCCTCCGTTGACGATGGCCAAGGCCCGTGGCACTTGGGCGGGCTCGACCAGGCGCATTGCCGTGGCCGCCGACAGCGACCAGAAGCCGCCAATTGCCACGCCAATCAACGCGCGACCGAGCATGAACACCGCGTAATTCGGTGCGAACGCCACCACGCTGCCCGAGACGATCATCAGCAGCGTCAAGGCCATCAGCAGGCGCTTGCGATTCATCCGCGCGGCAACCGCTGCGATCACCAGGCTGGTGAGCAGGGCAAACACCCCGGACACGGAAATGCCCTGGCCGGCCTGGCCTTCAGTGATCTGCAAGTCAGCCGCCAGCGGTGTCAGCAGGCTGACCGGCATGAACTCGGAGGCGACCAAGGCAAACGCCGCCAGCGACATCGCCAGCACCGCGCCCCAGCGTTGCGGTTGAGGGGTAACGGAACTCACTGCAAGTGGCTCTGGAAGAAGGTGGAGAGCGTGTCAAACGGGATCAGTTCGACGCGGTCGTAAAGGTCTACATGGCCGGCGTTGGGGATGACCAGCAATTGCTTGGGCTCGGCGGCGCGTTGGTAGGCGTCTTCACTGAATTCTCGGGAGTGCGCGTCGGCCCCGGTAATTAACAGCAGCGGGCGCGGCGAGATCGTCTCGATATCGTTGAAGGGGTAGAAGTTCATGAACTTGACGTTGCTGGTCAGCGTCGGCCGGGTGGTGGTTTGCGATGAGGCGCCTGCTGGGGTGACTTCGCCGCGCGGGGTACGGTAGAAGTCGTAGAACTCGTCGCCGACCGGATCGCCCGTGAGGCTCTGCGGCGTGCCACCGGTGTAGAGGGTCTCACCGCCCTGGAATTCTACATAGCGCTGGTTGGCGGCCTGGCGCAGGATCTGCTGGCGCTGTTGCAAGGTCATGCCGTGCTTGAGGCCATTGCGGTTGGCCGCGCCCATGTCGTACATGCTGACCGTGGCGATTGCCTTGAGACGCGGATCGATCTTCGCCGCACTGATCACGAAACTGCCGCTGCCACAAATGCCGATGGCACCGATGCGTTCCCGGTCGACCTGTGGGCGAGTGCCGAGAAAGTCCACGGCGGCGCTGAAGTCTTCCACGTAGAGGTCGGGCAACACCGCGTTGCGCGGCGTACCGGCGCTTTGGCCCCAGAACGACAGGTCCAGGGACAGGGTCACGAAACCCTGTTCAGCCATTTTGGTGGCGTAGAGGTTGGCGCTTTGCTCTTTGACGGCACCCATCGGGTGGCCGACGACAAGGGCTGCGTGCTTTGAGCCTGGGGCCAGGTGCTTGGGCACGAACAGCGTGCCGGCGACCTGCATGCCGTATTGATTGTTGAAGGTGACAGGTTCGGCCGTCACTGCGTTGCTGCTGTAGAAGTTATCCGCACCGTTGGACATATCGGCTCCAAATGAAGAAAGAGAAGTCACCAGCAAACCCAGAGCGAGCAAGAGGCGTTTCATAGGGATGTTCCTTGTGAAGTGTCCGCACATTTTCCGGGTGACGGCAGGGCTTCTGTAGTGCATTTGAGTGGATTACTTGCCTGATCCTCTGAGTTTCAGTGCCAGGTGACGACGCCCGTGGCTTGCGCGGGTAAAGTGCAATGAAGCATTGAAAGGGTCTGTCATGACGTCCACTGCCACCCCATTGAACGCGCTGATCCAGTCGATTGGTTCGCGCACGCCGTCGCCCGGCGACTACGCCATGCCGATCCCCGGCCTGGGCTTTTATCGGCGTGAGCAACCCGCTGCGCCGGTGGTGTGCATGGTTGAGCCGTGCATCGTGCTGGTGGCCCAGGGCGAGAAGCAGTTGTGGGTGGGCGGCGAGGGCTACCCCTACGACACGTCCCGGTTCCTGGTGACATCGCTGGACATCCCCGCCAATTCCGAGGTGCTGGCGGCCAGCCCCGAGCAGCCGTGCCTGGGGCTGACGTTCAAGCTGGACCTGCGCATGCTCACCGAGCTGATCGCCCAGGGTGGCCTGCCGCCGGTGCGTGAGCGTGCGGTCATGAAGGGCGTGGGGATCGGCACGGTCACCGACGGCATGCTGGCCGCGTTCGCGCGCCTGGTGGCGTTGCTGGATGAACCCGAAGCCATCCCGGTACTCGCGCCCTTGATCCAGCGCGAGATTCATTACCGGCTATTGAAAAGCGACCAGGCCGGCCGATTGCGCCAGATCTGCTCGGTGGACGGCCAGGGCTATCGGATTGCCAAGGCCATCGACTGGCTGAAGTTGAATTTCGACGCCGCCCTGCGGGTGGAAGAGCTGGCAGCGCGGGTACAAATGAGCGCGGCGACCTTTCACCATCACTTCCGGCAACTGACCGCGATGAGCCCGCTGCAATACCAGAAATGGCTGCGTTTGAATGAAGCGCGTCGGTTGATGTTGAACGAGCACCAGGATGTCTCCAGTGCCGCGTTCAAAGTCGGGTATGAGAGCCCGTCGCAATTCAGCCGTGAGTACAGCCGGCTGTTTGGGGTGCCGCCCAAGCGCGACATGGCAACCCTGCGGGGCAGGGCGGGTGTCAGTGGTCCGCCGGGGTCAGATTAGCGTAGAAGATGCAGCCAATCAGCCGGGCGAACAGGCTCAGGGTTTCCGGCAGGTTGGGGTCGTCGAACAACATGGCCCGTGAGTCCAGCGCACACAGCGCGCCGAACAGGCGGCCATCGGGCAGGAAGATCGGCGCGCCGGCGTAGCTTTCGATGGCGTATTGCTTGACCACCGGGCGCGCCGCGAAACGGCCGTTCTGGCTGATCTGAGGAATGAACAGGGTGTGCGGGTTGATACAGAACTCACTGCACAGGGTGGTTTCGAGGTCGAGTACGTCGTCGACGTTGATGCCCATTTGCAGCGGGTCGTAGGCCGAACACACCACCCATTCCTGGTCGGTGAACTTGGCGATGCCGGCGAATCTCATCCCGGTCAGGCGGGTGACCAGCTTGAGGATGTTGGTGGTTGCTTCAATTTCGGCAATGGCGGCGCGCTCGTCTGCGCTGAGTAACCTGTGTGCGGCGGTGACGCTTGAAACCATGCTTTACGCTCCAATGGCGTGGTCGCAGGCCGCGACCACGCACAGTCAGGATATTAATTGATGCGCGGGTGTTGCTGTACCAGGTTTTCCCGCTTGGTTTGCAGCGCGGCAATCTCGGCGTCGATGTCTTCGATTTTCTGCTCGATATTGTCGTGATGCTCCTGCAGCAGCTCCTTGGCTTCTTCCATGTCGGAAGCTGCCGGGGCCGCGCCACGCAGGGGCTTGTTGGCGGTTTCCTTCATGGTCAGGCCCGTGATCAGACCAACCACTGCGAACACCATCAGGTAATAAGCGGGCATGTACAGGTTGTTGGTGCTCTCCACCAGCCAGGCCACCGCAGTGGGCGTGACACCGGCGATCAGTACCGAGACGTTGAAGGCACTGGCCAGGGCGCTGTAGCGCAGGTGGGTGGGGAACATGGCTGGCAAGGTCGACGCCATCACGCCGATAAAGAAGTTCAGCACTACCGCCAGAATCAACAGGCCGCCGAAGATCAGGCCGGTCTTGCCGCTGGTGATCAGCATGAAGGCCGGGATCGACAGGAACAGCAGGCCAATACTGCCGGCGATGATGAACGGCTTGCGGCCGATCTTGTCGCTGACAAAGCCAATGAACGGCTGCACGAACAGCATGCCGACCATGATTGCGATGATGATCAGCACGCCGCTGTTTTCGGCGTAGTGCAGGTTGTGGGACAGGTAGCTGGGCATGTAGGTGAGCAGCATGTAGTAGGTCACGTTGGTAGCCGCGACGATACCGATGCAGGTCAGCAGGCTGCGCCAGTGCTTGGTGGCGATTTCCTTGAACGAGACTTTAGGGCCGTGGCTCAAGCCTTCGCGGTCACCTTGTTCGAGTTTGTCGACATGCTGTTGAAACGCCGGGGTCTCTTCCAGCGCGTGGCGCAGGTACAGGCCGATGATGCCCAGGGGCAGGGCGAGGAAGAACGGCAAGCGCCAGCCCCAGGCCTCGAATTCTGCTTCACCGAGCACGGTGGAGATCAACACCACTACACCCGCGCCGAGGACGAAACCGGCGATGGAACCGAAGTCCAGCCAACTGCCAAGGAAGCCGCGCTTGCGGTCCGGGGCGTATTCAGCCACGAAAATCGACGCGCCGGTATACTCACCGCCCACCGAGAACCCCTGGGCCATTTTGCACAGCAGCAACAGGATCGGCGCCCAGATGCCAATGGAGGCATAGCCGGGGATCAAGCCGATGGCAAAGGTGCTCAAGGACATGATTACGATGGTGGCGGCGAGGACTTTTTGCCGTCCGTACTTGTCGCCCAATGCGCCGAAGAACAGGCCGCCCAGCGGGCGAATCAGGAAAGGTACGGAGAAGGTGGCCAGCGCTGCGATCATCTGCACGCTGGGGGAAGCGTCAGGGAAGAACACCTTGCCCAGCACATAGGCGACAAAGCCATAGACGCCAAAGTCGAACCATTCCATGGCGTTGCCAAGTGCGGCAGCGGTGATCGCCTTGCGCATCTTGTTGTCGTCGACAATGGTGATGTCTTTCAATCCGATGGGTTTGACGCGTTTTTTACGTAGTTTCATGCGGGCCACTCAAAAGCTGAACAGGGGAGGTGCCATCGCTACGATGGCACCGCTCTGTCAGTTCAGATACAAGTGGACACGAAATAATTCACCGCTTTGTGTATTTTTTCTCGCATGGGATGAAACGTCGGTTTTCGAGGCTTATGCATCACTAGCGGCAAAACAGATCAAATGTGGGAGTTGCCGAGCCCCGGCGAGGCGACGAAGGCGGCGGTACTGTTGGCATTTGTGTTGACTGAGCTATCGCCATCGCGGCCTCGCTAAAGCTCGAGCGCTCCCACTGGGGTTGTCATTGTCAGTCAGGCAAAACAGGGAAGTCATTCATATGCCAAGCAGCCATTCACGCCTTACCTACCGCCAACCACAGGCCGCAGACGTTCAGCGATTGTTCGCGATCTTCGGTGATCCACAGACCCACTTGTTCAATCCTGCCGGCCCGCTGCCCAACCTGGATGCGGCACAACGGCTATTGGATCACTGGCTTGAGCAATGGGCATCCCAGGGTTACGGCTGGTGGGCGATTGCCCGCAAAGAGAGCCCCGAATACATCATCGGGTTTGGCGGCATTGCGCCGCTTAACTATCTGACGCAGCGGCGCATCAACCTTGGCTATCGCCTGGCCGTCGAGGCCTGGGGGCAGGGGTATGCCACTGAACTGGGGCGGGATGCCCTGGCGCTGGCGTTCGACACCCTGTCTTTACCGGAAGTGTTCGGTTTGGTGCGGCCGGATCATGCTGCGTCGATCCGCGTACTGGAAAAACTGGGCATGCAACGTTTCGGCTTGCTCGACGATGTACCCGGCCAAGCGCCCAGCCTGGTGCTCAGGGTTTGTCATCCTACAACTGCGCAGCTCTGACATTCTCATATTTCACATGAATCATAGATAAACGGCAGTCTTTGCGATTGACACTGCGTGGGCGCCCCGATATAAAACTCGTAGTTGTACGACGACATATGACGTTACATATGTCCTACCTAACAAAAATAAAAAGTGATGCCATGAATCTGAACGAGCCCATCAGTGCCCTCCGTGTCGGCCAGGCGGTCGGCAGCTATCGCTGGACGATCTGCGCGATGCTGTTTTTCGCGACCACGGTCAATTACCTCGACCGCCAGGTGCTCAGCCTGTTGGCGCCGCAACTCTCGACGCAGTTTGGCTGGAGCAACACCGATTACGCCAACATTGCGGCGGTGTTCCAGTTTGTCTACGCCATTTCCATGCTGTTTGCCGGGCGCTTCGTTGACAAGATCGGCACCAAGGCCGCCTACGTGGTAGCGATTGGTATCTGGTCCACCGGCGCTATCATGCATGCGTTTGCAGTACCGATGGGCGAGGGTATCGCAGCCGTCAGTGGTGCCATCGGCCTGGCGGTGATCCCGGTGTCGATCGCCGGCTTTATGCTTTCACGGGCGGTGTTGGCGATTGGCGAAGCGGGTAACTTCCCGATCGCGATCAAGGCCACTGCCGAATATTTCCCCAAGAAAGAACGCTCCCTGGCCACCGGCATCTTCAACTCCGGCGCCAATGTCGGCGCGATCCTGGCGCCCATCTGTGTCCCATTGATTGCCGGCCTGTGGGGTTGGGAGGCGGCGTTTATGGTCATTGGCATGCTCGGTTTTGTGTGGGTAGCCGTGTGGGCCGCCGTGTACGAAAAGCCGGAACAGCAAAAACGCCTGTCGCCTGAAGAACTGGCCTACATCCGCAGCGACCAGACCGTACAACCGTTCACCCCGGCGCCGACGGGCAGCGCTGTGAAGAAAGTCTCCTGGTTCAAACTGTTGACCTACCGCCAGACCTGGGCGTTTGCCTTTGGCAAGTTCATGACTGACGGCGTGTGGTGGTTTTTCCTGTTCTGGCTGCCCACCTACCTGTCTGCCCAATACGGCATGAAAGGCGCCGATATCGTGATGCCATTGGCGGTGCTGTACAGCATGACCATGGTCGGCAGCATTGGCGGCGGCTGGTTCCCCAGCTACTTCATGGCGCGCGGCGATGCGCCCTATGACGGGCGCATGAAAGCCATGCTGGTGATTGCGCTGTTCCCGCTGGTGGTGTTGCTGGCGCAGCCGCTGGGTTACCTCAGCTTCTGGGTGCCGGTGCTGCTGATCGGCGTGGGCGCCTCGGCACACCAAGCGTGGTCATGCAACATTTTCACCACCGTGTCCGACATGTTCCCGCAGAAAACCGTGGCCTCGGTGGTCGGCATTGGCGGCATGGCCGGTGGCTTGGGCGGCGTGCTCATGACCAAGATCGGTGGTTGGGTGTTCGACTATTACAAGTCCATCAACGACATCCATACCGGCTACATGATCATGTTCGCCATCTGCGCCCTGGCTTACCTGGTGGCCTGGAGCGTGATGAAGACGCTGGTGCCGCGCCACAAGGAAATCACTGACCTGTAGCTTTAATGCGACGCCGCTTGCTCCCGATACAACTGTTTGGGCTGTAGCAGCAAACGCT
>NZ_LYSO01000167.1:0-10016 GCF_001728935.1 Pseudomonas sp. AP42 | reverse complement strand
GCCGCCGTCAGGGCGGAACCCTAAGTGGCCGTTACCTAAATAACGGATATGTACCCGGCCCAACTGTGTTGAATGTTAGGCCGCCTTCGCGAGCAAGCCCGCTCCCACAGTTTGACCGCGGGGTGCCAGGTAGATAAGCGCAGGCTGCCAGGTCTTACCCCTTGATCAACGCCACAAACGCCGCACACGCAGCACTGCGATACCCCCCCTTGCGGCTCAACAAGGCCGCAGTGCGCTGCGGCAACGCAGGCTCGATCGCCACGGCACGCAGGCCCGCCTGAGCCTCGGCCAATGCCCGGGGCAAAATAGTTGCCAGGGGCGTGCTGCGTACGATCTCGATAATCGCACTGATGGAATTGGCCTCCATGGCAATCTGCGGTTTAACCCCTTGCCGGTGGCAGTAATCGTCGATATAGCGGCGGGTGGCAAAGCCAGTGTTCAGCAGCACCAGAGGCTGTTCGAGCCAGGCCGGTTGTGTGCGTTCGGGATGACTGGCACTGACGACCAGGCTCAGCTCTTCGACAAACAGCGCCTCACAGTCGATCTCCACCCCATGCTCGCCAGTAAACCCGATGCCGATATCCAGCAGGTCCTCCCCCAGCGCGGCTTCGATACGGTCTTGGGTCAGTTCCTCGATGCTCAGGGTGATGCCGGGGTACAACGCATAGAACCGCGCCAGCAGAGGACCGATCAGGTAGGCGGTAAAGGTTGGCGTCATGGCCAGGCGCAAGTGCCCTCGGCGCAGGTCCTGCACGTCGTGTATCGCACGGGTGCCGGCCTGCAGATCCTGCAAGGCCAAGCGCGCATAGCGTACGTACGCCTGCCCCGCGTCGGTCAGGCTGATGCGGCGCCCGGTGCGATCCAGCAGTGGCGCGCCCAGGTTTTCTTCCAGTTGCTTGATCTGCTGCGACAAGGTCGGTTGCGACACGTGCAGCGCCTCGGCAGCCCGCGTGAAGTTGCGATGCTCGGCAACGGCCAGCAAGTAACGGATATGACGCAACAGCATGGGCAGCGCTCCAACTATAGGCATAGCTTATAGACAGCATCATAAACCGGTCTTGGACGCTATAGCCGAAAACTTCCATCCTTGCCCCATCAGCGACGCAAGGAGAACCACCATGCAACATCTCATCGACGGCTTTCGCAAATTCCAACGTGAAGCCTTTACCCCTCGCAGTGACTTGTTCAAACACCTGGCGACCACGCAAAACCCCGGCACCTTGTTCGTGTCCTGCTCTGACAGCCGCGTAGTCCCCGAGCTGTTGACCCAGCAGGAACCCGGTGATCTGTTCGTCATCCGCAACGCCGGCAACATAGTGCCGTCCTACGGCCCGGAGCCGGGAGGCGTGTCGGCCACGGTCGAATATGCCGTGGCGGTGCTGGGCGTCAGCGACATTGTGATTTGCGGGCATTCAGACTGCGGCGCGATGACTGCGATTTCCACCTGCAAATGCCTGGACCACCTGCCCGCCGTAGCCAACTGGTTGCGCCATGCCGAGTCGGCCAAAGTGATCAATGCCGCCCGCACACATGCCTCGGACGCTGCCCGCCTGGATGCCTTGGTGCGTGAAAACGTGGTCGCCCAACTGGCTAATCTCAAAACCCACCCTTCGGTCGCCCTGGCGCTGGAACAAGGCCGGATGAACCTGCATGGCTGGGTGTACGACATCGAAACCGGCGGCATTGACGCGTTGGACGGGCACACCGGGCGCTTCGTCTCCCTGCTCGACCACCCCAGCACCCGCGCCCACGCCGCCTGAACCTTATTCAACCCAAGAGGACCTCATCATGTTGCAATCCCAATTCGCCCAAACCCCACGCCTGGCCCTGGCCGACACCGTTATCGACCTCAAGGCACGCAAAAACCTGTCGTGGCAGGACCTCACCGACGGCACCGGGCTGAGCCTGGCGTTCGTCACCGCCGCGCTGCTCGGCCAGCACCCGCTGCCCAAGGAGGCGGCCGACATCGTGTGCGGTAAGCTCGGCCTCGACGAGGACGCCAGCCGCCTGCTGCAAAGCGTGCCCCTGCGCGGCAGTTTCCCAAGCGGTGTGCCGACCGACCCGACCATGTACCGTTTCTACGAAATGCTGCAGGTCTATGGCTCCACCCTCAAGGCCCTGGTGCATGAGCAGTTTGGCGACGGCATCATCAGCGCCATCAACTTCAAGCTCGATCTCAAGAAAGTCGAAGACCCGGACGGCGGCTCCCGTGCGGTCATCACCCTGGACGGTAAATACCTGCCAACTAAACCCTTCTGATTTGCCGCCAACCGTCTACGCTCTTGGCACACCAACAAGAACGAGGGACGGGTCAATGAAGAGACTGCTCCGATTCACCTGGCTGCTGCTGTTGTGTTGCAGCCAGGTGCATGCCGCAACGGCACAGGAAGCGGATGCCCAAGCCGCCAAGGCCCTGCTGGAAAAGGCCTTGGCGTACTACCACAAGCAAGGTGACAAGGCCTTCGCCGCCTTCAGCCGTCAGGGCGAGTTCATCGACCAGGACCGCTATGTGTTTGTGGTCGATACAAAAGGCGTGCTGCTGGCCAGTGGCGGGCCCTCCTCCGCGCTGATCGGTCGCGACGTGTCCGAGGTGCTCGGGCCCGACCTGCAAGCCTCATTCAAACAAGCCTTGAGCGTGCCGGAAGGCCAGGGTATCCAGCAGGCTGACTATCGCTGGCAGAACTGGAATGACGGCAAGGTCGAACACAAGCATGTGTTTTATCAGCGGGTGGGCGAACGCATCCTGGCAGTCGGTTATTACTTGCCGCGCGCCACCCCGGAACAGGCACGGGCGCTGCGTAACAAAGCGGTGGAGGCGTTGGTCAAGGACGAAACCGGCACGCTCAAGGCGATCAACTCTTTGCAGGGCGGCTTCCTGCAAGATGATCTCTACGTATTCGTGGTGGACCTGAACACCCGGCGCTACGTCGCCCACGGCACCAACCTGCGCCTGATCAACACCGATTTCGCCAAGATCAAGGACCCGGATGGCAAACCGGTGGGTGTGCCGATCCTCAAGATGATGGCCGAACAGGACCAGGGCGAATACAAATACCGCTGGAAAAACCCGGTGACGGGCAAGGTCGAGAACAAGCATGCGTATGTGCGCAAGAGCGGGCATTTCATGGTAGCGGTGGGTTACTACAGCCCCTGATCCAAGATTTGAACTGCAATAAAACGGTGGGCGGGGGCAGCGCTTTTTTGTAGGCGCGAGCTTGCTCGCGAAAAACTCAAAGGCGCCGCGTTCACTCAGAAAGCCCGCGTTATCGTTGACGTTTTTCGCGAGCAAGCTCGCTCCTACAGAGGGCGATCGTTATTGGGCCTTGTCTTCACGGCCACGCAGCACTCGGTTGGGCATCGCTATCGCAGCCGCCAACCCCAGCAGCGACACCGCAGCACTCACCATCAGCAAATGCCGGAACGTCACCGCCAACTCGCCGCGCAACGCATCCTGCGCCGGGCCGGGTGCGGCGTTGAGGCCGTCGAGCAGTGCATTGCCAGAACGGCCTTCAGCGGCCAGCGCACCGCTGGCCAGGTGAGCGAAATTGGAATCCTGGAGCAGCGCCAGCAGCAGCGCCGACATGCAGGCCACGCCCACTGCCCCGCCCAGGGAGCGAAACAGGTTGGTGGTGCTGGTGGCCACACCAATATCCCGTTGCTCCACCGAATTCTGTGTGCCCACCAGCGAGGTGGGAAATTGCATGCCTGAGGCGATGCCGCTCAACAGCATGAAGATCGCGGTAAACGCCACCGCCTGGGGCGCGCTGTAGGCCATGCCGAGAATCGCCAGGGGGCTCAACAACGCACCACTGAGGATCATCGGTTTGTAGCGGCCGGTCACCGAGGTCATGCGCCCGGCGAAATACGCGCCCATCGGCAGGCCCATCGCCAAGGGCAGCAAGTGCAGGGCCGCGCTGTCGGCACCGGCACCGGTCACGGTCTGGTAACGCAGGGGCATCAGCACGGTCAGGGAAATCGCCTGGAAACTGGTGACGAAAATCGTGCACCAGCACAACACCGCACTACGATTGGCAAACAAGTGCATCGGCAGCAGCGGTTCGCGCGCGCGGCGTTCGTGCCACACAAACGCGCTCAAGGCCAGCAGGGCGCAGGCCAGCAGCCCCAGCACTTGATCGTCACGCCATGAATGGCCCTGGCCGATTTCGGTGATGCCCAGCAACAAGGCGGTCAGGCCGATGATCATCAGCACCGTGCCGAGGTAATCGATGATGGGCTTGCGCTGCGGCACCGGCAGCCCCACCAGGGTGCGATGGGCCACGTACCAGGCGCCGGCGCCCAGTGGCAGGTTGATCAAAAACACCCAGCGCCACGACAGGTACTCGGTCATATAGCCGCCCAACACCGGCCCGGCCACGCTGGCTACCGCGTACATGCTGCTGAAATAGCCCTGATAACGCCCACGCTCGCGGGGAGCAATGATGTCGCCAATGATCGCCTGGCTCACCGAGACCATCCCACCCGCGCCGATGCCCTGCAGCACCCGCGCCAGCACCAGTTGCTCCATGCTTTGCGCCAGGCCACAGAACAGCGACGCCAGGGTGAACACGCCCATGCCGATCAGCATCATGGGCCGGCGCCCATACAAATCACCCAGCTTGCCGTAGATCGGCACCGCCACGGTCATCGCCACCATGTAGCCGGAGATCACCCAGGCCAGCAGGTTGACGTCATGGAACTGCGCGGAAATGGCCGGCATGGACACGGCAACAATGGTCTGGTCCAAGGCACCCAGGAAGATCGCCATCATCAGCGCAACCAGGATACTGCGCACGGCGGGGACGGTTGGAGCGGGCTGATTGAGGTGTGTCACGGCAGAACCTTCGAGCAGGGCCCACAGGCAACGGTCACCGGTGGGAATGCTCGATACGATAGCAGGCTATTCGATAGGCTCGTAAGGAAGGCCGACGTAATTTTCTGCGATGGTTTTGCGCCCGGCCTGGGAGTGAATGAAATAGTCCAGCTCGCTTTCAGCAATGCGTTGGCTGAAGGCGTCCGCCTGTGGGAATTGATGCAGCATCGAGGTCATCCACCAGGAAAACCGCTCGGCTTTCCACACCCGGCGCAGGCAGATTGCCGAGTACTTTTCCAGCAGGTCCAGGCGCCCTTCGCGGTACACCTTGAGCAAGATACGGAACAAGGTGCTCACATCACTGGCCGCCAGGTTCAAGCCCTTGGCGCCGGTGGGCGGCACAATGTGCGCGGCATCGCCGAGCAGGAACAGGCGGCCGTACTGCATGGGCTCCACGACAAAGCTGCGCAGCGGCGCGATGCTTTTTTCGATCGAGGGGCCGGTCACCAATTGTTCGGCCAATGAGTTGGGCAGGCGGCTTTTGAGTTCATCCCAGAAACGCTCATCCGCCCAGTCTTCCAGCCTCTCTTCGACCGGCACTTGCAGGTAGTAACGGCTGCGGGTCGGCGACCGCATGCTGCACAGCGCAAAACCCCGCGTATGTTTGGCGTACACCAATTCGGCGTGTACCGGCGGCGTATCAGCCAACACGCCCAGCCAGCCGAAGGGATAGACCCGCTCGAACACCTTCAGCGCTTGCGCCGGTATCGACTGGCGGGCCACACCATGGAAACCGTCGCAGCCGGCAATGTAGTCGCACTCCAGGCGATAGGCTTGGCCTTCATGCTCGAAGGTCAGCCACGGCTGTTCACTCTTCAGGTCATGGGGCTGAACATTGGAGGCTTCGTACAGGGTGATAGCACCGGCGGCTGCGCGGGCGGCCATCAGGTCGCGGGTGACCTCGGTCTGGCCGTAGATCATCACCGACTGGCCGCCGGTCAAGGCCTTGAGGTCAATGGAGGTAAGTTGGCCATTGAGGGCAATGTCAAATCCGTCGTGCACCAAACCTTCGGCGTCCATGCGTTGGCTGACCCCGGCTTCGCGCAGCAGGTCGACCATGCCCTGCTCCAACACACCGGCGCGGATACGGCCTTGCACGTAATCGGCGCTCTGGCGCTCTAGAACAAGGGTTTGGATGCCAGCGTTGTGCAACAACTGGCCGAGCAGCAATCCGGAAGGACCGGCGCCAATAATGGCGACTTGAGTTTTAAGGGTTTTCATTATTTTTATGGCCTTCAAGCTTCACGCGAACGTATGGAGTGAAAGAGTTGTCATTGCTCTTATGGCTGACATTTTTCACTTGAGCGAGCCGCATAAGAAGGTGAAAACTGCGTCAAAACCTGTGCTTTTCGCCAATCGGGGCGATTACCGAACCATTATCCTGAGTATCGGATTGAAACCATGACCAAAACCGCGATTCCGGTCTTCAAGCTTTACGGGGAAAGCCAGCAGTGGCCGACTCCCGATTTGTTGCACTGCGAAACCATTTCCCGGCGCAGTCGGGAATACCAGTGGGAAATCCAGCCCCACCGGCACGCGGACCTGTGCCAGTTGTTGTATGTGCACAAAGGCCAGGCACAACTGGAAATCGAAGGCCAGCGCACCACGCTCAATGAGTCGAGCCTGCAAGTGCTGCCACCGCTGTGCGTGCATGGCTTTCGTTTTTCCGAGGATGTGCAAGGGTTCGTGGTGACGCTTTCGGCGCCGCTGGTCAGCCACTTGCAGGCGCAACTGGGCTCTACCGTCGATGGCCTGCACACCCTGGGCAGTTACCCGGCGGGCAAGGACAGCGATTACTTGAACAGCCTGTTCATGCGTTTGCAGGACGAATACGCCGATGACCAACCGGCACGGGACATGATGCTGCACGCCTTGGTCAGCGTGTTGCTGGTATGGGTCAGCCGCCAGGCGATCCAACGCCGCCATCCACGGGCGCCTCGTGGTCGCGAGTACTTTCGGCGGTTTACGCAACTGGTCGAACAGCATTACCGCGAACACCCCAAGATCGAAGACCTGGCCCACAAGCTGGGTATCTCGGTCTCACACTTGAACGGGACGTGTCGGGAGTTGGGTGGGCAGCCGGCGTTGCAGATCATGCATGACCGCCAGTTGCTGGAAGCCAAGCGCCTGCTGACCTACACCAGCATGACCATCAACGAGATGTCCGAGGTGCTGGGGTTTTCCGACCCGACCAACTTCTCACGGCTGTTTCGCCGCAGGGTCGGGTTTTCACCCAAGGCGTTTCGTGAACAACTGAAGGCCGATCAGCCTACCTGAGTGCACTGAAACTGCCGGTGCGCGGAACGCATTGGTCCTGATGACAACTGATGGCGAACGCCGCCGGCTGCATGCGTGTTTGCTCGACGCGATAGGCGGCAGTCCCATACAGCGCTGTCGCCAATGCGCAGAGGGTGAAAATTGTCAGGTACTTTCTGGTTTTGATGCTCATGGCACAGACCTCTGAACGGATCTACAGGGTGCTGTTTAAAGCATAGGTCAACTTGCCATGATGCGATGCCATTCAGCGCGCTTATTTCAGCTCACAGCCCGACGTCCCAGACAGGCTCCTCGGGGAAGCGCAGCACCAGGAAATCCAGGAGGCTGCGCAGCGCCGAGGGCATGTGTTTGCGTGAGGCGTACACCGCGTAAATATTCATTTGCCGTGGCTCGGCGTGCGGCAGCAAGCGTACCAATTCTCCACTGCGGATCAGTTCACCGGCCTGATAACTGGGCAGCATCGCCACCCCTGCCCCGGCCAGCGTCACGCGCATTAACGTGCTGGCCTCGTTGGCGGTGATATTGCCGTGGACCGGCACCGACACGTGTTCGCCATTTTCTTCGAAATGCCACAGGCTCTTGCCGAAGTAAGAGTGGGTCAGGCAGTTGTGCCGGGCCAGGTCTTCGACTTTCTGCGGCGCCGGATGCTCGCGCAGATAAGCCGGTGTGGCGCACACCACCGAACGGCATACGGTCAGGCGCCGGGCGATCAGGTTGGGGTCCAGGTCGTTGCTGGTGCGGATCGCCAGGTCAATGCGCTCGTCCACCAGGTTCACCGTGCGATCGAGCATCTGCAAATCCACCGTCACCAACGGGTAGCGCTTGACGTACTCGGCAATCGCCGCGCCCAGTTGTGCCTGGCCGAACGAGGTGCTGACGCTCAGGCGCAACAGGCCTCGGGGCGCGTCGTCGGGCTCGCTGACGGCGGCCTGCATGTCCCCGCACAAATCCAACAATTGCCGGCAACGCGGTAGCGTTTCCCCCCCGGCTGCGGTGAGGCTGAGCTTGCGCGTGGTGCGGTGCAGCAGGCGTGCGCCCACCCAGTCTTCCAGCTCGGCCAGGTAGCGCGAGACCACCGGGCGCGACAGGTCCAGGTGGTCGGCAGCGGCGGATTGGCTGCCCAGGTCCACCACGGTGACAAACACGCGCATTGCTTGAAGACGATCCATGATTTGCCCGCTTTTAGAAACAAACTATGTCCCAGCATCGCATTTTTTGTCGTGTTTTATGCAACTAAGCTCTGTGCATCCCTTACCGATGGCAGGAGCTGCCCCGATGTTCTCGACCTTCAAACGTTTGACCCTGGCCACCGCCGCCCTGGCCTTCGCTGCCCACGCAGCGGCGGCAGAGCTGAAACTGGACGTGTACAACCCAGGCGAAGCCGCGATCTTCCCGGTCAGCTCGGTGCTGGTGAGCGGCGAGAAAGACGCGATCCTGGTGGATGCGCAATTCGGCAAAGGCCAAGCCGAGCAGCTGGTACAGAAGATCCGTGCCAGCGGCAAGCACCTGACCACCATCTACATCAGCCATGGCGACCCGGACTACTATTTCGGCCTCGACACCCTGACCGCCGCTTTCCCCGATGCCAAGGTGCTGGCGCCACAGCCAGTGGTGGACCATATCAACGCCACCGTCGCCGACAAGCTGGCCTTCTGGGGCCCGAAAATGGGCGCCGACAAACCGGCCAAGACCCTTGTGCCGCAAGTGCTTAAAGGCCACAGCCTGACCCTGGAAGGGCAACAGCTTGAAGTGGTGGGCCTTGACGGCCCGCAACCGGATCGCAGCTTTGTGTGGATCCCGTCGATCAAGGCCGTGGTCGGTGGTGTGGTCGTCGCTGAAAATATCCACGTGTGGATGGCCGATACCCAGAGCGCGCAATCCCATAAAGACTGGTTAGCCACCCTCAAGCGCATTGAAGACCTGAAGCCGAACACCGTGGTGCCGGGCCATTACCTGGGCAAGCCGTCGCTGGCCTCGGTCACCTTCACCGCCGATTACATCAAGGCCTTCGACCTCGAAACCGCCAAGGCCAAGGATTCCGCCGCCCTGATTGCGGCCATGAAAAAACGTTACCCCACCCTCGCCGACGAAAGCTCGCTGGAACTGAGCGCTAAGGTCGCCAAGGGCGAAATGAAGTGGTGATTGGTTTTAAACCCTAACCCTGTTGGAGAACATCATGAGCAAGATCGCAATCATCGGTGCCACCGGCCGCGCCGGTAGCCAACTGCTGGAAGAAGCGCTGCGTCGCGGGCATACCGTGACCGCCATCGCCCGCAATACCGACAAGCTGGCTGTGCGCCCTGGCGTTACGGTCAAACAGGCCGATGCCCTGGATGCCGAGGCCTTGCAACAGGCCATCAGCGGCAGCGACGTGGTGATCAGCGCCGCGCACTTCTCCACCCTCCCCGCCAGCGCCGTGATCGGCCCGGTGAAAAAGGCTGGTGTGAAACGTTTGTTGGTGGTCGGCGGCGCAGGTTCGCTGCTGTTACCCGGTGGCGGGCGCGTGATCGACAGCGAAGGCTTCCCGGCTGAATATAAAGCTGAAGCCAGTGCAGGGGCTGACTTCCTGGAAACGCTGCGCCAGGAAAAAGACCTGGACTGGACCTTCCTGTCGCCCTCGGCCCTGTTCGACGGCACCGAGCGCACCGGCAAATTCCGCCTGGGCAAGGACGATCTGCTGGTGAGCAGTGACGGCACTAGCTCGATCAGTTTTGCCGACTTCGCCATCGCCATGCTGGATGAAGTAGAAAACCCGAAGCACTCGCGCCAGCGCTTCACCGTCGGCTACTGACCCAACGCCGTCAACGCTAACCACGATGCGAAGCGAGTAGCTCTTGATCTTGATCTGCTTTTGATCTTAGGCGCCCCG
>NZ_LYSO01000166.1:0-10025 GCF_001728935.1 Pseudomonas sp. AP42 | reverse complement strand
GGTTACCGTTGAGAGCTGCAGAGTTATGTAGATACCTATGCCTTCATGTGGGAGCGGGCTTGCTCGCGAAAGCGGTGGGTCAGTTCTCACATGTGCTAGCGGATACATCGCCTTCGCGAGCAAGCCCGCTCCCACAGTTCAGTTCCCGGCAATGGCGGCTTCGATGGTAGCGATGTCGATTTTGGTCATGGTCATCATCGCCTCAAACGCACGCTTGGCGACGGCAGGATCTTTACTGGTCACCGCATCGACCAACACCCTCGGTGAGATCTGCCACGACAGCCCCCACTTGTCCTTGCACCAACCGCAAGCGCTTGCCTGCCCACCGTTGTCGATGATGGCATGCCACAAGCGGTCGGTTTCCTCCTGGTCATCCGTGGAGACCTGAAAGGAAAACGCCTCACTGTGCTTGAACATGGGGCCGCCATTGAGGCCCACGCAGGGGATACCCAGTACGGTGAATTCCACGGTCAACTCATCACCCTGCTTGCCGGATGGGTAGTCGCCAGGGGCATGGTGCACGGCCTTTACTGCGCTGTCGGGGAAGGTGTTGGCGTAGAAGGTCGCTGCCTCCAGGGCATCGCCGTTGTACCAGAGGCAGATCGTATTCTTGTTGTTCATCGCAAGGCTCCTCGGGTTGGAAGGTGCATGAAGTCTAGACTAACAACCTGCGATGCTGCTCAGGCTTGCACCGCCTCTCTACCAGAGCGTGAGTCGGCCCGCCGCGCACGCCAGCCCAACCCCAGCACCATCAACAAACCCAGCCCAGCCATGATCGCGCCTGCCAGTGAAATGGCCGGATAGCCCAGCCCCGCGTTGATCACTGCCCCTCCCAACGCCGCACCAATCGCATTACCAAAATTGAACGCACCGATGTTCATCGCCGAAGCCAGGTTAGGCGCATCCTTTGCTGCCTCCATCACCCGCATCTGCAACGGCGGCACCAGGGCAAAGCTGGCAGCGCCCCACAGCAGGATCGACAACGCCGCAGGCAGCGGCCATTGCATAAGCACCGAGAAGGCCAACAGCACGGCAATCAACACCACCAGCGAGATGATCAAGGTGCTGTCCACCGAGCGGTCCGCAGATTTGCCACCCCACACATTGCCCAGGGTGAGCCCGATGCCGAACAGCACCAGCATCCCGGTGACGAAGTTGGTCGAAGCGTGGGTGACGTCGCGCAGAATCGGCGCGATGTAGGTGAATACCGTAAACATCGCACTCGAGCCCACCACGGTCAGCGCCAACGCCGCTAGCACTGGCCCGCGACCCAGCACACGAATTTCCGCCATCAGCCCGCCGCCTTTAGGGGCCGGCGCATTGGGCAAGGCCCACCACAGCGCCGCCATGACCACCGCGCCAAGCCCACTGATACCCCAGAACGCGGTGCGCCAACCAAAGTTCTCGCCAAACCAGGTCGCCAGGGGCACGCCGCCAATGGTTGCCAGGGTCAGCCCCATAAACATCGCCGCCACAGCCCCCGCGCGCTTCTCGGGCGCCACCAGGCTTGCGGCCACGATCGAGCCAATCCCAAAGAACGCCCCATGATTGAGCGACGTCACCAGCCTTGCGATCATCAGCGTCTGGTAGTTGCTGGCCAACGCCGACAGCAAATTACCCAGGGTAAAAATCGCCATCAGCCCGATCAGCAAATAGCGGCGGGGCACCCTGGCCGTCGCCAGGGTCATGATCGGCGCGCCAATCAACACGCCCATGGCGTAGGCGCTCACCAACAGCCCCGCAGCGGGAATGGAGACATCAAGATCAGCGGCGATACCGGGCAACATGCCCATAGGGGCAAACTCTGTGACCCCGATGCCAAAGGCACCGACGGACAATGCTACAAGGGGTGGATTGATACGCATGGGTGACTCCTTATCTGTGAGTCAAATGCTACAATCCTGCCTTTTTCAGCAGTAGCCCTTGGTTGGGAACTACAGCTTTGCGCAGGAGGCACAAATGGACATCGGCGGGCGGTCGGGCGAGATGGAAGTGTTCACCATGGTCGCCGAGCACGGCAGCCTGTCGGGTGCGGCAAGGGCCTTGGGGCTGACCCCATCGGCCATCAGCCGCATCATCACCCGCACCGAACAGCGCATAGGCACCCGTTTACTGCTGCGCACCACCCGCGCCATCACCTTCACCGCCGAAGGCGAAGCCTACCTGCGCGGCGCCCGGCGCATCCTGGCCGACATGGCCGAAGTCGAAGACGCCATCACCGACCAGGGCGCCCCACGCGGGCGCCTGCGCGTCAGCGCCGCACTGGCCCACGGCCGCATGACCATCGTCCCCCTGGTCGCCGCCTTCAGCGCCCGCTATCCCGCCATCGTCGTCGACCTAATGCTCGGCGACGAAGTCGTAGACATCCTCGGCGGCGAGGCCGACGTCGCCATCCGCTTCGGCACCCTCGCCGACAGCCCACTGACTGCTCGCCTTATCGGCTCTACCAGGCAGGTGATCGTCGCCTCGCCGGAGTACCTGGCACGGCATAGCACCCCCGTGACGCCGCAGGATTTATTGCAACACAACTGCCTGCGCTTTAACTTCCGTAGAGCGGCGCCGGATTGGCCGTTTCGGGTGGAGGGGCGGGAGTTTTCGTTGAAGGTGGCGGGGACGATTGAGGGCAATAGTGGTGAGGCATTGGCGCAGTTAGCGAAGCTGGGGGCGGGGGTGGCGAGGATTGGGGCGTTTAGTGTGGTGGAGGAGGTGAGGCAGGGGGAGTTGGTGGTGCTGCTGGAGGAGTTTAATCCTGGGGATGTGGAGCCGATTCATGCGGTGTTTGTAGGGGGAGGGGCGATGCCGGCGCGGGTTAGGGCGTTTGTGGATTTTTTGGTGGAGAGGTGTGGGGGTTAAGGGGAGGGATTTTTGGGGAGGAGGGGGCTGACCGGCGGATTTCGGCCAATAAATGTCGGTCGTAGCGACACCCTCTGGGACTTAGCCATTTCGTAGCGCGTAAGGGCCAGAACTCAGGTGTGCACTCAGAAACTCCAGGCATACCCTGATCTTCATCGAGCCAGAAGCCCGAATCGTAGTGACTGCGGACACATTCGCCGGCTGGAAATGTTCAGGCAGAATGCGAATGAGTGTCCCATTCCTGATGCTCGGGGCCACATCCCAGGTTGATGCCATGATGATGCCGAAACCATCATGCGCCCACTCTCGAACGACATCACTGTGATTGGACGCCATCGGCCCTGTGACTTTCACCGACTCAAGACCGTTTGGCCCCTCGAGCCGCCATACACCAAAGCTTTGATCCCTCCCACGAAACAATAGACAATCGTGGCGTTGAAGCTCGCTCACAGAGTTTGGATTACCGCGCTCTTCCAGGTAACTCGGAGCAGCACAGAGAATCCTCTGGCTATCTGCGATTTTGTGAATAATCAGATTTTGCTCGTTAACTTCTCCAACTCGGATATCGATGTCGAACTGCTCCCCAATGAGATCAGTTCGACGGTCAACCAGCTCAAGCCACACCTCTAATTTTGGGTAGCGTTTACGAAGCAAGGCCAGAACTGGAGCGATGTGAAATCGCCCCATTCGCTGGCTTGTGCTGATACGCAGCGTGCCTCTGGGCTCGACCCGGTCACCAAGTGATGTCTCCAGCATCCCATTGACGTTGTCCATGATTGTCTGAGCCCAAACGAGCATCGTTTCGCCATCTTTGGTGATCGAAACCCGTCTGGTTGTCCGGTTAAAGAGCTTGCAGCTCAGCGTTTCTTCCAACGCCAAAACACGCTTGCTGACATGGGCGGGAGAAATTCCAAGCTCTGTCCCGGCCGCGCTAAAACTTCCACGTTTTGCGATGACTGAGAACAGAAGCAGATCCCTCAGGAAGGGATCATTATTTACTAATGGAGAATTCTGATTTTCCATATGGCTCAATTATAGCTTTGCGCGTTGATAGTAGCCTTGATCCTAGCAGATCGAATCACGACTTCAGTACGTCGAGATTTAAAACAATAACGCTCGCGAAGATCAAAGCATGTCCAAAATCAGAATTGCGGTAGCGGGTGCCGGCCTCATCGGCCGACGCCATATCGAACTCATCCAAGCGAGTTCTTCTTGCGAACTGTCAGCCGTTATCGATCCGTTCGAACTTGATGGCTCCTACCTAGACTCGCTTGGCGTCTCGCAGTATGAAAATCTTCTGGCTTGTTTCGCCGAGGACAAGCCTGATGGCGTAATTCTCGCCACTCCAAACGCCTTACATGTCGAACAGACTTTGCAATGCATTGAGGCTGGTGTTGCGGCGCTGATAGAGAAGCCGGTGGCGCACAGCGTTGAGGAGGGCAGGCGGTTACTCGCTGTTGCCGATGCAACTGACGCCAAGCTGCTCGTAGGACACCATCGAGCGCATAGCCCAATTCTTGCCAAGGCGCGAGAGATCATCCGTGACGACATTCTTGGAGACATCGTTGCCGTGCAAGGCAGCGCTCTGTTTTACAAACCAGATGACTATTTCGACGCTGCCATCTGGCGACGCCAGGAAGGCGGTGGCCCTATCTTGATAAATATGATCCATGAGATCGGCAACCTGCGTTCGCTGTGCGGCGAAATTGTTGCTGTTCAAGCAATGCAGTCGAGTGTCGCACGTGGATTTCCTGTCGAAGATACCGTGTGTATCGGCCTGCGCTTTGAGAATGGAGCTCTCGGTTCCTTCTTGCTTTCCGACAGCACCGGATGTGCCCGCAGCTGGGAACAAACATCGCAAGAAAACGCGAGCTATCCGTCCTACGAGGATGAGGATTGCTACGTCATCAGTGGGAAGAACGGCTCACTGTCAGTGCCCACAATGCGTCTCAAATACTACGTGAAGGCCGAAGACAGATCATGGTGGAAGCCCTTCCAAACGGGCCACTGCGCTGTCGACCGCACAGACCCCCTTGAGATCCAGCTTGAGCACTTTTGCAACGTCATACGAGGCACGGAAACGCCTTTGGTCTCCGTGCGCGACGGACTGCGGAATCTGATCATCACTGAGGCTATTTCACAGGCCGCAAAAAGCGGCTCGATCATAGAAATCGACCGTATTTGAGCCCGGCATGGCTTCCAGTCATGCCCTGTTTTGCGTGTGCCAGGGGCGGTTTTTACTGCCCTGCCAGACCTATAAAAACAATATCTGGAGTAGTCAGATGAACACAGCAACAGCGACAGAGCAGCACCGTTCCAAGCAAGCCAAGAAAGCCACCGCGAGTGGTTGGATTGGCTCCGCGTTGGAGTATTACGACTTTTTCATCTATGCCCAAGCGGCAGCCCTGATCTTTCCACAACTCTTCTTCCCCTCAACCGATCCAAAGATTGCCATCGTGGCGGCTATGGCGACTTACGGGGTTGGGTACATTGCTCGCCCTATCGGCGCGTTCTTCTTGGGGCACTGGGGTGATACTCGAGGGCGCAAGAATGTACTGCTGCTATGCATGTTCCTGATGGGATTCGCCACCATGGCGGTAGGCCTGCTGCCGACCTACCACCAAATTGGTATATGGGCGCCTATCATGCTTGTAGTACTGCGACTGGTGCAGGGGTTTGCTGTAGCGGGAGAGATCTCGGGAGCCAGCTCAATGATTCTGGAGCATGCACCCCAAGGGCGAAGAGGATACTTCGGCAGCTACACACTTCAAGGGGTACAGGCAGGTCAGGTTCTCGCAGCAGCCATTTTCCTGCCTCTGGCCTATTTCATGACCGATGAAGCCTTCAATAGCTGGGGCTGGCGTATTCCCTTTCTTTTGAGCGCTGTGGTGCTGATCGCTGGCTTTATCATTCGCCGGGAAGTTGAGGAACCGCCAGTATTCGTAGAGCAAACAAAGAAAGATGAGAAGTCTGAATCGCCGGTTATCGGAGCTTTCAAACACAGCTGGAGAGGCATGCTGGTGGTCGTTGGGGTTTCGTTGATGAATGTTATTCCAGTCATTACGACCGTGTTTGGAGCGGCCTATGCGGTGCAACCTGCCTATGGCATCGGTTTCGATAAAAGCGTGTACCTGTGGATCCCGGTCGTTGGCAATATCGTGGCGGTGCTGTGCATCCCTTTCGTGGGCAATCTTTCTGACAAGGTTGGGCGCCGGCCTCTGATCATCGCAAGCGCCTTTGGTTGCGGGCTGATGTCCTTTGCTTATTTATACGCAATCAGCATTCACAGCCTCCCGCTCGCTTTCGGCGCCTCACTGCTGATGTGGGGAATGATCTACCAGGGCTACAACGCGGTGTTCCCATCCTTCTTCCCAGAGCAATTTGAAACACGTTACCGCGTGTCGGGAATGGCAATTTCGCAAAACAGCGGACTGTTCATCACCGCAATGTTACCTGCTCTGTTTGCCCTGATCGCAGGCCCAGGGACTGAAAACATACCCTTGATTGTCGGTGGGATCGCCTGTGTGTGCACGTTGCTAGCTGGTATCGCGGCCTGGTGCGCGCCCGAGACCTCTCGAATTCCTACAGCCGACCTCGGTAACCGCGATGCCCAATCCACAGAAGCCGGCGAATATCATAAGGCACGTCTGGCAGCCATGGGTACCGTAAAGAATTGAAGCGACTCGCGAGGATTAAATGATGAAAACCATCCTGGTTTTGAACGGCCCTAACCTGAACATGTTGGGATTGAGAGAGCCCGAGGTGTATGGGTCGGAAACATTGGCCGACGTTGAGCAGACGTGTCGTCAGTACGGCGAAGGACTTGGGCTTGTAATTGAGTTTCAGCAAACCAATCACGAAGGGCAAATGATTGAATGGATTCACCACGCACGTAGAAGGATAGCGGGGATTGTGATCAATCCAGGAGCATGGACCCATACATCGGCAGCCATCCACGATGCATTGATTGCAGCCGAGGTACCGGTGATTGAGGTTCATATCTCAAATGTCCACAGGCGTGAAGATTTCAGGCACTTTTCCTACGTGTCACGCGTTGCCAAAGGCGTGCTCGCAGGGTTCGGCACTGATGGGTATCGAATGGCGATACAGCACTATGCAAGCAGCCTGGAACAATCAAACGCCTAACCGAGACGTTTGCTGGCACTGCCTAGAGCCAGAAATTGTGGATTACCACGCTTCGGGTCGATTTCCGCCGTTCACGATCGGCAGTTTTCGACCCATTGCTGCCGGTCACACCCCATGGATGTCGGACAAATAGCCCAAACGCCTGCGCATTCCCAGGCTGATATTTGAGAGGGTAAACTGAGCACCTTTCCATCTGTGGTACCGATATGGACATCAATCTACTGACCGAATCCATGCTTGGTCACTGCGTGCTCCCTCGGGTGTCTGGCAATGCGAATTCCAGTTCGGCAGCCGATTGATTTACGTCCAGCACCACAATGACGAGCCACCTTACGCCAGGCTCGCCGCTGCGCAACGCGCGGTCAAGGCTACGTGGGATGATTTGCCCCAGGCATTGAGGTTTGCCGAACAGCACTGTAAAGCACAGATGCCCGAACTGATGCGGTTGTACGAAACCCACATGCCGTGGGAATCTCCGTTGTTCGTGTACTCGATCCACTTCGATCTCGACAAACCTTACCCTAGCTATACCATTTCCAAGAACCCTGACTTCGATTGGGATCGCATCCTGATCGACGAAGATGAACTGTGCCAGGATCAAAGTGTTTGCATGGAGCAATATGAGCCAAAGGATGACTTTTGGGTTTACGTCAGGCGCGTGGGGTTTCAGCAATTCGAGCTTAGGGATTAGCTTGGCAATCAACTATGTATAGGGACTCTGGAGAGCGTCCGCTTCTGGCCGTTTGCAGCCAATGAGTCAACGCAAGGTTGTATCCGGCACGGATGGACCAAAGCTCATACACCGCCCACTCGCGTTTTCGTTCCAGCCTGCCCGCAAGCGCATCGCCTTGACCTCCTGATCTGTTCCACCTGCTTCATGGCCTTTCCACACACGGTCTCGTCTTTTAAGCTTGCTGAAACGTTTCATCGAGTTTATAAATCGCAAACAACTCCAATAAAGGCCACCGCCATGACCCCGCTAAAACTCATCGTTGCCCTCAGCGCATTCTCTGCCGCCTCCCACGCCCTGGCCTGGGACTACGTGCTGCTCGATACCGATAAAGCCGCCCAGAACTGGCAGGTCACCAGCCAGCAGCTCGGCATCCAAACCGACAAACCCTTCAGCGTCACTTTGCGCACTTTGCACGGTGGCCGACAGGAGGGCGTGAACATCGTGGATATCGATAACGGCACGATGAAGCTCTCGGTAGTGCCGACTCGCGGTATGAACGTGTTGCAGGCGTCGGTTGGCGATGTGCGCATGGGCTGGGATTCGCCGGTCAAGGAAGTGGTGAATCCGTCCTTCATCGAGCTCAGTGGCCGTGGTGGTCTGGGTTGGTTGGAAGGTTTCAATGAGTTGGTCACCCGTTGCGGCTACGAGTGGGTCGGGCATCCTGGCATCGACAACGGCGAGCTGCTGACCCTGCACGGGCGGGCGGCCAATATTCCTGCGAATAAAGTCACCCTGCATATCGATGAAAAGCCGCCGTACGCCATCACCCTGCGTGGCGAGCTGAAAGAGCAGGCGTTCAAGAAGGTCGATTTCTCCGTTGCGACCGAATTGGTCACCGAACCTGGCAGTGTGGTGTTCGCCCTCAACGACACGCTCACCAACAATGGTGATTATCCGAAGGAATACCAGGCGCTGTATCACAGTAACTTCAGCACGCCGTTCCTGGAGCAGGGCGCGCGTTTCGTTGCGCCGGTGAAGCAGGTGTCGCCGTTCAACGACAAGGCCAAGGGCGAGCTGGCCGACTGGCAAACCTATCGTGCGCCGACCAAGGACTATGACGAAACGGTCTACAACTTGGTGCCGTATGCCGATGCCAAGGGCGATACCTTGACGGTGTTGCATAACAAGGCCGGCAGCCTGGGGGTTTCGGTGGGTTTCAATACGCAGACACTGCCGGTGTTTTCGCTGTGGAAGAACACCGATACTCAAGGGCAGGGCTATGTGACGGGGCTGGAGCCGGGCACGAGTTTTTCGTACAACCGTCGTTATCAACGGCCACTGAACCTGGTGCCTACGATCGGGGCGAAGGAACACAAGCAGTTCCGGATCAGCTACAGCTTGTTGGCGGATAGGGCGGCTGTTGATAAAGCCTTGAAGCAGGTCAGCGAGATTCAGGGTGGGCGGGAGACTGAGGTGCGGCAGACGCCTTTAGTGGATTTGACCAAAGGGTGATATTGGCTGGATCTATCACGTGGGGCCCGGCGTGCTTCATCGACGCCGGAATCGCACTGCAACTGTAGGAGCGAGCTTGCTCGCGAAAAACCCACAGGCGCCGCGTTCACTCAGGAAGCCCGCGTTATCGTTGAAGTTCTTCGCGAGCAAGCTCGCTCCTACATTGGGGTTGGCATTGATATTGGGCCGTGTTCAGCGCAGGGCTTTCTGTCATCGACGGGCATGCATACTGGAATAACCGTATTTCAGGAGCATCTCCATGATTCGCAGGGCCTTACCCGCCGACGCAAAAGCCATTGCCCAGGTGCATATCAGCAGTTGGCAAGACGCGTACCGTGACCTGATGCCTGCCCAGTTCTTGAGCGGGTTGCAAGCAACGCTGGCTAGGCGCGAAGCCCATTGGGTTCACTCGCTAGCCTTGGGTGAGTCGACCGTATGGGTTGCCGAGGTAGGCCAGCAGGTGGTTGGCTGGATAGCTGTGGGCGCCAGCCGTGATGAAGACGCTGTGCAGACTAATGCAGGTGAGGTCATGGCCATCTACGTGCTCGCCGAGCATTGGCAAGCCGGCGTTGGGCTGGCCTTGTGGAAAGCCGGCTTGCAGGATCTATTGGCGCAAGGCTATGAGCGTTTAACGCTCTGGGTCTTGGCCGGTAATGAACGGGCTATTCGATTTTATCGCCGGGCGGGGTGTGTGGAGGAGGCCGGGACTGAGCGCGATCTTGAGAGGGGCGGTGTTACGCTGGTGGAGGTGAGGTATGGTTTGCCGTTGAGATAGCTTAGGTATCTACGCAACTTTGCAGACCGTAGCCGCCGACGGTAACCACGATGCGAAGCAAGTCGC